>JANMGF010000928.1:0-3164 GCA_031374535.1 Polyangium sp. (in: bacteria) | reverse complement strand
AGCGCCGCCGCTGCCGCCAGCGCCACCGTTTCCGCCAGCGCCACCGCTTCCGCCAGCGCCGCCGCCTGCGCCACCTTCGCCCGCGGTGCCGCCTTGACCACCGGAGCCACCCGCTCCCGCGGCGCCGCCTTGCCCACCCGCTCCGCCGTTGCCCCCCGCAGCGCCTTGTCCCCCGGCGCCCGCCGATCCGCTGCTCGACGCGGACGAGGACGTGGACGTCGACGTGGAGCTACCTTCGTCACCACACGCGGCAAGAGCCACGGTCGAAGCAAACATCCAGGCGAAAAACGCATTGCGGGCGTGGGCCATGACTCCTCCGGTGGGGACGATGAGAGCATGGCAAACGGGGAATTTGGAGCCCGGTTTGTGCTTCAGGAACGTGCTTCGCGGTTGGTGAAGAGCGGCAGCAGCTTTGAACGAATCTGTTCGAGGAACTCGGTGAGCCCGGAGCCCCGGCCTCGTTCCAGCAAGGTAGAAAGAGGCGCGTCCTGGTAACACTTCGCCTTGCGTTCGAGGTCTTTTCCCGTGAGGAGCGCGAGCACTCGCTTCACGCTGCGGCGATCTTGATCGTGGATGGCGCGAAGGGCGTGGGCCGAGGTGCGCGGGTCGAGGCCGAGCTCTCGTTTGCAGTCGGCGAGGCTCTCTTCTTCGGTTGCGTCGGCCGGGTCAAATCCCGCGAGGAGCCATGCTTCGAGCTCGGGATCGGGCAAGCCGACGACGATTCGCAAGTCCGGATCCCGGGCCGAGGCTTCTTCGGTCGCCTGCATGATGCCGTCTCTGCGCTCGGGCTCGAGGTCGATGTCTCGCAGCAACACGGTTGCGGAGATGGCGCGTCCCTGCTTGCGCAACGTTTGGACGATGGCCAGCGCTTTGCGGGTCGCGATTGCGTCGGGGGCGCCGGGTCGACCTGCGAAGTGGCCACGCTGCGATCGCACGCCGAGCCTCTTCCCGGTCTCGTCGAGCTGATGCCAGTCGAGGAAGGGGCGGCCGTGCTCGACGGGAGCCCAGCTTCTTTGTTCGTCGAGGGCGTGTTCGAAGAGGTCGCGAAGCCAGTCCGTCTCTGTATCGCGGAGGGTGCGATCGACGATGCAAGTCGCGACGGCGAAGTCGCGTGGAGCCTCGCAAACGACGAGGAGCCCGACCGTCACGCGGAGGTGTCCTTGCCGAGCACCCACGCTTCAGATTCAGCGCTCCAGAACTCGCCGCTCGAGAGCACGCCCTTCATCCGCTTCGCGTCCGGATGGTCGCTGAGGCGCTTCGTGATGATGGTGCCGTCGTCGCGCGGGTAGAAGACACGGACGTCGGCAGGGTCGACGCCGTCGAGGATGTACGGCGAGTGCGTCGTCGCGACGATCTGGAGATCGGGCATCTGCGCGAGCAACTCACGGAGATGCTTCATCAGCTCGATTTGCGCGGTGGGATGGAGCGAGTGCTCGATGTCGTCGATGAGGATCAGGCCGCTCGGGCCATTCGCGTACAGGGCGGTGAGCAAGGCGAGCAGGACCAAGGTGCCTTCGCTGGCGGCGTGGGCAGGGAGATCGGGCGCCCCCTTGAAGTCGAAGACGAGGCTGTGACCGCTGACCTCATGATGCCGGACGTGAGTCTCTGTAGCCGTTTGGTGATGGATTTTTTCGACCGTCACTCTTGCAGGTTTGAAGCGGATGCGTTCGATCGCGGGGACGAACGCTCGAAGCGCGCGAACGACGGCGTCGAATGCCTCGTCGTTTCCGAGCTTGAGCGCGGCCAGTGCTGCTGCGGTGTTCTTGCCGTCTGGCTCGACGCGGCCCCGCGTATCTTCGCTGTACCCCGGGGCCGCTATTTTTCGCGCGTCGAAGCGGTAGACATTCGTGTTGGCAAGCCAGGGCCAGAGAGGAAGCGGCCCAAGCGACGAGCGAAGGGCTTCCTTCAGATCCGAACGCTTCTTACCGGATACATCGACGTTGGCCGACCACGGGAGCTTGCCGTCGACATCGCGGGGGCGAAGACCAAGCTCGATGTCCAGGTACCATGGCTCGACACTCCGCCTCGCCGCTTCGAACTTTATCGGGCCGGAGGTTCCCCGCGTGACGAGGAACTCCGGCTCCCGGTCCGCACGGAACACCTCAGTGACCGGCTTCATGACGAGCTGACTCAGGATCTGGAGCGCCTGCAAAACGCTCGTCTTCCCCGACCCGTTCGGCCCCACGAGCACCGTGAGCCGACCGAGCTCGATCGTCGTGTCCCGGTGGCCCTTGAAGTTCTGGAGCCGGAGCGACTCGATCATGCTCCGACTTCTACCACGTCCGCGCCAAGCCCCCGGATCACGCCTCCGCGTCCTCGTTCGTCCCCGTCGCCTCGTCCTCGCTCGTCCCTTCGCTCGGCTTTTCGCCCCTCAGGAAAAACGACTCCACGAAGTCACGTTGCCCCGGGAAAAGCGCGCCGAGCGAGCGGTGCACACGCTCAATCTCCAGCCGCAATCGACCCTTCGCGACGACCTCCTCGGAGCGCTCCTTCGACCAGCCCATCTGCGCGCCCTCGTTCGCGTCGATCGCCATCTGCGCCCGCGCGGCGGCGTCCTTCAGCTTGGCCACGAGGCCTGCGCGTTCTTCAAAACCCTCGCCGGCTTCGAGCCTCCCGGCCGCTTCGTTTGCCCGTTTGGGGCGCGCGTCGATCGGCGCGCGGGTGAAGGTCGTGAGCAACCCGGGCAAGAAAGAGAGGACGGCCGGGTGCTTCTTCGAGCCTCCACCGAGCCGGATCGCGACGAACGCGAGCGCCTCGTCGACCCTGCGCTTGAGCAAGGCGAGCGTCGCGTTCTGCTTGGCCTGCGCGGCGGGGCGGCCAAAGAGCTGGACCTCCTGCGTGTCGCGCGCCTCCTTGAGGAGGGAATCGATGTGGGCCTTGAGGGAGAGCGCGAGCTTCTCGATTTCGGCGCGTTCGGCGGGTTTGAGGTCCGGAAATTCCGCCCAGGCGCCGAGGGAAGACCACGCGAAGGATGCGAACGCGAGGAGGACCCAGGAGGAAGACGACTCGTTGGGAAGGCGCATGGGGAGGAAGCTCCGGAAAGGTTTGGGGAGAAACGAGCAGGCAGGGAGGAGGCTACGGAAACGAGGCGAGAGGCGTCAAGGCGGGGAGGAGGAGGCGGACGGGGCGTTGCAGGAGGGTCGGGGAAGGCGGGGAGGGCGGGG
>JANMGF010000239.1:0-4480 GCA_031374535.1 Polyangium sp. (in: bacteria) | reverse complement strand
ACCTCAAGGACGGCGTGGTCATGTACGACCCGGAGACGGGGACGATGATCGAGGGCATCGGTGGTTACAGATGCGTCGCCGTCTCGAAGCATCGCGTCGTGATGGAGGTGGACGCCCCCTACTACTGCGATCTCGATCGCGGAATCATCCAAGCCTGGGCGCGGCGGTTCGAACGTTCGGCCCTCGTCACGCACCTCGAGCCTTCCGTTTGTCGAAAAAACCGCTCGCCGCGTTGCCGGTACGAGGTGAGTTGGAAGTAGGTCAGCGCGGCGCGGCGCTCCCCGAGGGTCGCGCGGCGGGGGCGCCCGCGGAAGGCGCGCTCACGGAAGGCGCGGCCGAGGCGCTGGCGGCGGCCGCGGCGGCCTCCATCTTCGCGCGGACGGAAAGACGTAGGCCCACGATGGTCCCCGCGATCGCGACAGCGGTGACCACGATGAACACGACAAGGATCTTCCCGGCGGGTCCGCCGGACGACGAGGAGCGGGGCGAGGGCGAGGGATTGACCATGGAGGGCCTTGTATATCGCTCGATCCGGCGAGAGGCAACGAGCCGGGCGGGTACGTCTGGGCCTCTTGCTGCACGGCGGCGGGTACATCCTCGGTTCGCCCGAGACCCACCTCGAGACGGTCTTCCGCTTTGCGAAAACCTCCGGGGTCCGCGCGCTCTCCGTCGATTACCGCCTCGCGCCGGAAGGTGAATGCCGCGGGCGGCGAGGCGGTGCTCGACGCATGGAATCACATGGTACACGGCTTTCAAGCCTTCCCCTCGTTCCTGCCCGAGGCCCTCGCGGCGACCGAACGCGCCGCCGCATTCGTAGAGGCACGCCTCGGCACGGGGGCCACTCGATCATTTCCCCTCCCTTCTTCACGTCGTCCTTCGTGAACCTCCGGGATCCGAGGCTCATTGGTGATGTTCTCCATGCGGACGACAGGGGCGGATGCGGGAGCGGGCTCAGCCATGCAGGGCGCGGGAAGGGGAATGCGTGGTGGGCGCGAACACCAGGGGGCGGTCACGGACCCAGGAGCGAGTCTCCTGCGAAAAACGAGAGAACGGTCCATGTCCGCCATGATACATGACGGCTCACGTATGGCTTCCCCTCTGCTCGTCACCATCACGTTCAGCCACTACTGCGAGAAGGCTCGATGGACGCTCGATCGCGCGGGCATCCCCTACCGCGAGTCGGGCCACCTGCCCGGGTTCCACATGCTCGCCGTGCGCCGCGCGGGCGGCAGACGCAGCGTGCCGGCGCTGATCACCGACGAAGGCCCGATCAACGACTCGACCGACATCGCCAAGTGGGCCTGTCACCGCGCGCCCGAGGCGCACCTCTATGGGAAGACCGACGCCGAACGTCGCGAGATCGAGCGGCTCGAGAACCACTTCGACGAAGCGCTCGGGCCGCATACCCGTCGGTGGATGTACTTCTACATGCTCCCCGATAGCGACTTGATGCTCCGCCTCTCGGCCGAGCAACAGGTCTCGTCGCTGGAGCTCCGCCTGCTCCCCTGGTTTTTCCCCATCCTCCGCCCGGCGATGCGCAAGGGCATGCGTATCGACGCCGAGGGCGCCGAACGTTCGCTCCGCAAGATCGAAGCGGCGTTCGCCGAGGTCGGGACCATGCTCGAGGACGGACGCCCCTACCTCGTGGGTGATGCGCCGAGCATGGCCGACATCACCTTCGCGAGCCTCGCCGCGATCGTCGTGACCCCACCCGAGTACGGCGCTCCCCTCTGCCCGATCCAGGATTTGCCCCCGGAGCCGGCCTCCCACATGCGCGCCTGGCAGAAGACGCCGGCCGGGGAGTTCGTCGCCAGGATGTTCCGCGACCACCGCCGGACACGCGCCTAAGTCCCAGAAAACGATAGCCTTTCTTCCGACGACCCCGCGCCCGGTTCCGCGTCCGTCCGGGTCTTGCCCCCTGCCCTCTCCGCGCCTCGTGGCGCATTGCGGCGAACCCCCGGTACCCGGAATCTCCTGATGGGAGTATCCTCGGCCCCGTCATGCCCCCGCCCTCCGCCCGAGAGCACGCCGAGCGCCGCGTCGGCAAAACGCTCCGGGACAAGTACCGCATCGAGCGCGTGCTCGGCGTGGGCGGCATGGCGACGGTCTACCTCGCCGTTCACCGCAACGGCCACAGGGTCGCCGTCAAGATCCTGCACCCCGAGCTCTCCGCGAGCGTGACCCAGCGCGAGCGCTTCGTGCGCGAGGGCTACGTCGCCAACTCGATCGAGCACCCCGGCGCGGTGCGCGTGCTCGACGACGACATCTCGGACGACGACTGCCCGTTCCTCGTGATGGAGCTGCTCGACGGCGAGACGCTCGATCAACGGCGCAGGCGCAGCGGCGGCAAGCTCGGCTGCCGTGACGTGCTCGCCATCGGTCACGCGCTCTGCGACGCGCTCGCCGCCGCGCACGACAAAGGCATCGTCCACCGCGACATCAAGCCGGAGAACGTCTTCGTCACGGCCGACGGCACCCTCAAGATCCTGGACTTCGGGATCGCGCGTGTCGCCGACGAGGAAGGCGGACCTGGCGGCGTGTCGGGAACGCCCGCGTTCATGCCGCCCGAGCAAGCCCTCGGCGACAAAGGGGCGATCGACGCGCGTACGGATCTCTGGGCCGCGGGCGCGACGTTGTTCACGTTGATCACGGGCAGGCTCGTGCACGACGCGAGCCGCACGACGGAGCTGCTCACGAGCACGGCGACCAAGCCCGCGCCGCGGCTCAACGACGTCGCCCCGGAGGTGCCCCGCGACATCGCCCGCATCATCGACGAGGCGCTCGCCTACTCACGCCACGACCGCTTCGAGGACGCGCGCGAGATGCGCGACGCGATCGGCGGGGCCCACATGGCGCTCTACGGCGAACCCCTCTCCGTCGTCGGGCCACGCAGCGGCCAGAGCTCGCTCGCCCTCGCGCCCTCGTCGATCCGCCCGTCGCGTGAGCCTTCGTCGATCCGGTTGGTCCCGCTCTCCCGGCCGCGGCAAGACTTCGTCGAGACCGTCGTCGACCTCGCCGCCAGCAACGAAGGCTCGCCGCGCCCGCCCTCGCTCGCGCCCGCCGCGGGCCCCGTCGCCGGCTCGCCCCAGAACACGATCAGCGAGCCCGTCTCGTCGCGGCCTTCGCAGAGGCCCCCTTCGCGAGCGCGCGCCGTGCTCATGATGTCCGCCGGCCTCGGCATGGTCGCCACGCTCGTCGTGCTCTTCGCGACCCGCGCGAGCCGCCCGGCGCCCGTACATCAGGTCGCTCCGAGCCCGCCTCCAAACGCATGCGTGACGAACGCCGACTGCGTGGCCGAGAGCGACGGCAAGCTCTCCGTGTGCCGCAAGGATCGCGGCGTCTGCGTCACGCTCGAGACCGATCAGTGCCGCGTGCTCGCCGAGAAGGGCGACGTCGAGAACGAGGGCACGATCTGGATCGGCGCGATGTACCCCTTCGACGAGAAGAAGGGCTCGCCGTACGGCCGACAAGCGGCGCGCGCCGTCGATCTCG
The DNA here is from genome assembly GCA_031374535.1 of Polyangium sp. (in: bacteria). Lineage (GTDB taxonomy): Bacteria > Myxococcota_A > Polyangia > Polyangiales > Polyangiaceae > Polyangium. The sequence continues at coordinate 988 of JANMGF010000239.1, read as the reverse complement.
CGCGCAAGGATTTTGCGGGGCTCACAGGTGGCCTGCCGCCCACGAGCGGGACGAGCAAACCGCGGCCGATCGGGATCGTGCTCTGCGACGACAGCGAGGCCGCCGATCGCGCAGCGTCACACCTCGTCGATCACGTGGGCGTGCCGGCGGTCCTCGGCTTCGCGCGGAGCAAGGAGGTGCTCGACCTCGCGACGACACACTTCCTGCCGAAAGGCGTGCTCGCGCTCGCCTCGAACACCGCCTCGATGCTGCGGGACATCCCGCACGCGCAGGGCGATCCTCGCCTCGTCTTGCGCGTGACGACGAACGCGACGATGTCGACGGACGCCAAGGCCGCGTTCCTCGAGAACGTGCTCGAGCCCGAGCTCCGCAAGCGCCCCGGGCTCCTTCGCCCGAACGAGCCGCTCCGCGTCGCCATCGTCCGCGTGGACAACGCCTCGGGCATGAGCCACGCCGACACGCTCCTCTCCGCGCTCCGCTGGAACGGCAAGAGCGCCGCCGAGAACGGCGACGAGCTCCGGCAATTCGTGGTGAAGGACGAGCTCCACGGCGAACGCGTGGACGACGTTCTTTTGCCCGTGACCGAGGCGATCGGTGCGTTCGCCCCCCACGTCGTCTTCGAGGCGGGCGCGAGCGCGAAGGTGTTCGTTGAGATCGAGCGACGATGGCCGAAGCGCCTGCACTTCCGGCCGCACTACGTGCTCTCGGGCGCGCTCGCCTCCGAGGACTTCTTCACGCTCGTGACCGAGCGCCCCGACGCCTCGCGCAGGCTGCTCAGCGTCGACGCCGCGATGAACCCCGTGCTCGCGAAGTTCGTCGTGCACCACAACGAGATCTTCCCGGAGAAGGTGACGCTCTACGACTCGACGAGCGCGCCGTACGACGCGTTTTACGCCGTCGCATACGCCGCGATCGCGCTCGGCGACGAGCCGATCACGGGCCGAGGTCTCGCGCGCGCCGTGCGTCGCCTCGTGCCGCCGGGTGAGCC
>JANMGF010000888.1:0-3522 GCA_031374535.1 Polyangium sp. (in: bacteria) | reverse complement strand
CCGGCGCCCCGAAGACCCGCGCCTCGGGATAACGCGCCGAAGCCGGACCGAGCCATAGGTTGTGCCACCGGTTCGGCGCGACCAGATACCCGACCTTCCCGAGCGCCCCGAGCGCCGCGCCGAGCTCGTCGTCGAGGATGATGGGCGAATGTATCCAGAGTTTGCCGTCCGGGAGCCGCACCACGGTCATCCGCACGCTCAAATGGACGCCGGGAAACTTGTACGGCCGCTCGACGGTCCACACGTTTTCGGCAAGGGAAACGAGCTCGGGCATGATGGCGTGTTCCTTTTCTCGTCACTCGTTCACGACGGCCGTGAACATGTCGGCCACGGTAGCAGGGTGACGCCCGATGGGGAAGCCGTGAGCGTGTATCGAGCTGCGTCATGGCTGTTTCTTAAGCACATCAATGGCCGCGAGGATGTCCGGGTCCGGCTTCGCGCTGGCCATGAGCTTGGCGGCTTTCTCGGCCTGCCCCGCGTCCTCGAGCACCAGCCCCGCGAAGTATGCATACCGCGTCTTCTCCGCGCCGGCGTACGTATAGGTCATGATGGCCGCCCGCGTTTTTTCCCCGCCTGCTTTGTCCCCGAGCTTCTCCTGGCACAGCGCGATGAGATAGTCCTGCATCCGCGTGTCCGGGTCGTAGGGCGCGCCGGTCCCCAGATTCTCCGGATACGTCTTCGATTTCTCGAGGCTCTTGATCGCCGCCGCGAAATCACCCTGATGGATGAGAGACAGCGCGTGCCCCACGTGCGCCTGCACGAAAAGCGCGTGCACCTTGCTCGCGCCCTCGTAGGGAAGGATCTGGAGCGGCTCCAGGACGGACGCGGCCTTTTCGTACTGCTTGCTCGCGATCAGGCTGCGCGCCAGATCCACCTGGAGGGATGCATCGTCCGGCAAAAGGGCGCTGGCCTTTTTCGCGACGGCGAGCGCCTCGTCCAATGCCCCCGCGTCGAGCAAAATGCGGATGCGTTGATCCCACGCCTGCCCGCTCCTCTCGTCCAAGGCCGTGGCTTTTTCGAGATCGGCCCGCGCCTTGACCGTATTGGTTTTTTTGAAGAAGTTGGCGCGCGAAATGTAGAACGGCGCGTAGCCCGTATCCTCGCACGCCTCGAACAGGGTCTTGGCGTCCTCCGTGCGCCCCTTGCCCCAGTAAAGAAGCGCGAGGTAATACCGGGGTTTCCAATCTTCCGGCTTTCTCTCCGCGGCCCACACGAGCACCGGAATGGTCTCCTCGCGGAACGGGAACACGAAGTCCGGCGAGGCAGCCGTTGCCTTCTCGAGGAACGCGTCGCTCTTTTGCCGATCCGTGTCCTTGTGCAGATATGCCAGATGGTAGCTCGCCACGGCGCTGGGCAACGCGCGCGCAAGAAGCGCCGCGGCCTCGTCGCAGAGCCCAAGAGATTGGTACTTGACGGCCATTTCCGTGAATGTCTCTTCTTTGATCTCGGTGCGCACCGACGCCTCGAGCGCTCCTGCGTCTTTTTGCGCGGGGTCGAGCAACGAGAGCTCGAACGGCGCGAAGTGGTTGAGCGGCTCGATGGCCGTCATGGCCCCGAGCTCTCGCCGGGCGAGATCCACCTTGCCGGTCTTGCGAAACACGACGGCGCGCAGCCACAGGGCATCGACGTCGTACGGATTGAACGTCAACGCGCGGCCGCTGTGCTCGAGCGCGAGCTCGAATCGTTTTTCCAGGAAATGGATCTCCGCCATCTGCATGTTGGCGCTGGAGCGGAAATTCGGCGACCGGGCGGCCCAGGCGAACGCCTCGAGCGCATCCATCTGCTTGCCGAGCGCGCGCTGTGCCAGGCCGTACACGTAGTTGGCCTCCGCGTCGTACATGGACACGTCAATCGCGGTCCGGGCATGAGACAGGGCGGTCTTGTATTCGCCTCGACGGACGTAGAGCTCCGCCACGCGGGACAGGGAGCGCACGTGCTGCGGGTCCTTGCGCAAAACCTCGAGGTACTTGGCCATGGCCGGGACCAGGTTGCGCTCGCTCTCGCGCCTGGCGGCCGAAAGGAACAGGCCCTCGGTCGTGGACTCGTCGAATTCATGGAAGCGCATGAGGCGCTCCAGGTCGTTTGCCGCCGGATCCGTCGAGTAGCGCAGCTCGGGACCGTACTCGATTTGAACGGGCCCCGGGGCATTGGCCACGTTCACCTCGTGAAACACAGGCTTCCCTCGCTCGAGCCGCACTCGCTTTCGCGAAAATTCCTTGCCGCCCGCCGTGACGACGAGATCGTTTTCCGCTCCCGCGAGCCCGTAGAGCCCGATGCTCAACGTGTCGCCTCGTTTCGCGGCGCTCATCGCGGCCTCGGGAGAGACTTTGACGAGCGGACCTATTTCCTTGTAGGGAAACCACATCTCCTCCCAGGTATCGCCCGCGTGGGGCAAGAAGAGCTGATGGTCGTTCTGATTGTAGAGGCGGCCGGCCTGGGGCTCGCTGTATTGGCCGTCGGCGTCGGTGAGCAGCCCTTCCCAGATCATACCCTCGCGCGAAAGCCCCCAGATCCACAGCTTGCGGCCCGGCATGTCGGAAGGGGGCGCGGTATGACCAAAGCCGACCTTCTTGCCGTGGTAGTAGCCGCCGAAGAAGTTCTCGTATTCGCCGACCGTGAAGTAACTCTTATACGAGCCGAAATCATTGTTCTTGTACCACGAGAGGTCCCTGCCCTTTTCGTCGATGGGCCAGGGATGCGACGGCTCGGTGTAGTCGTGGCCGACGTGGCTCGTGCCGGGAAAAAAATACTGGAGATCGTCGCTGACCGCCACGGCCGCGTTCATCCAGGCGTAGTAGGCTTGATGGAGCGGCGATGGGTTGTACCAGAACGCGCGCGTCAAGAAATACGGCTTGTCCTTGGGCACCACGATCTCGACACTCCAGCGCGTGCGCGACGGCAGATCCATATTGCCCACCACGCAGCTCACCGATCCGTCCGGATTGTTGCGCACGAGGTAGTCGACCGGCGTGGCCGCGGAGGGCGTGTGGCCCATGAATCCGAAGTTCCACTCGATGCCTCCGGACGTCCACGGGCCGCGCGGCGCGACTTCGCGGAACTCGAGCACGTGGTTTTTGTAGATGAACTCCTCGCCCGTGGTCTTGTCCTTGGCTCCCCAGATCTTGCCGCCCACCTCCGGGAGAATGGTCACTTCGATGAAGGGGTTTTCCAGGGTTACGACGTTCCACTTCCTGTCCACGGGCGTGGCGCTGTATTTACGGAAAAACGTGTACGGATAGAGCCTATCGCCCGCGCCCCACCTGTTTTCGCGCGTGAGGACGGGCACCTTGTCCGGCTCGGAAAAGGGGTATGTCTTGATGGTGACGGCCTCCTCGCGCGCCTCGGCGAGCTGGCTTCGCGGCCCGACGGTCTCGACTGCGGTGCACGAAGGGCACAAGCTGGCGGCGAGACCGAGAACACGCACGACGCTACTTTGGGGTGCCATCTTGATTTTCCTTCACATAGACACCGACGACACTCGAAGTTTGATGGCATCCGGCTGACTCGTCAATTGGGGCTTCC
>JANMGF010000883.1:0-4295 GCA_031374535.1 Polyangium sp. (in: bacteria) | reverse complement strand
ATCTTGAGGATCTCGAGCTGGCGCGTGAGCAGGCGCAGGACCTTCCGGATGCGCTCCTTCACGTCGACGGTCTCGATGAGCAGCGCCTTCTCCTCGACGGGCGCGTCGAGGTTCGCCGCCACGAGATCCGCGAGCGCGCCGGGCGCCTGGATCGAGTCGATGAGCGAACCCGCCTCGCGCGGCAGCTCCGGCATCAGCTGGATGACCTGCTTGGCGATGTCGCGCAGGCTCATCGCCAGCGCCTCGGCCTCCACGTCCTCCGTCGCGGGCTCCTCGATGCGACGGATCTTCGCCTTCATGTACGGCGAGGTCCCGACCACGCCTTCGAGACGGATCCGCGTCAGCCCCTGCAGGATGAGCGAGTAGTTGCCCGAGCTGTGCTTGAGGGCCTTCAGCACGCGCGCGGCACAACCGACCGGGTAGAGATCCTCGGCCGCGGGATCGTCGGTCGACGGATCTCGTTGCGCGAAGATCGCGATGACCGGCCCGGGAAGATTGTCGACGTCTTCGACGAGCGCGACGGACTTCTCACGGCCCACGTCGAACGGCGCGACCGCACCCGGAAACAGCACGGCGTTGCGGATGGGGAGGACGGGCAGCTCGTCGCCGAAGACCACCTCCTCCTCGGAACGCGGCTGACTCGGCGGGATTTTCTTTTCCGACATGAGACGATCTCCTCTGCGAAGCTACCCCGGGACGGCGCGTAGCTCCGCCGGCATCGGCGGCAATTGCTGGACCTTTCAGAGGCCAGCTCACGAACAGCGTCAATCGGTTTGATGTCCTCACGAGGCCCGCGGAGCAAGCAACGCCCACGCAGGGTCCCGAAGGCGGCGGTCAACGTAGACACGACGCACGCGCCATGCCAGGCCTCTTGGGGAGATTTCATCCGCCCTCGGGAGCCACGAGGGTGCCGTAGGGCCTCCGGCCGATGGCGCCCACGTCTCGGGCGGGTAGGATGCGCCGGGGAGCAGCCTGCTCCCTCGCTGATTCGCCGTGCTGGAGGCCGCCGCTTGCTCGATCCGGTCATCGCGACGCTCGCATTCGCCGCCTTCCTGCTGCACGTGCCCGCCGCGCCTTCGCTCGATCCAGGCCCGAGCCCCGAATGCCCGAGCGACATGCGCCTCGTCGCGGGTACGCACTTCGACGAGGTCCAGCACCTCTGCGTCGACCCACGCAAGGACGGCAAGACCACGCATTGCTTCGCGTACCACGAGGGCCTCACCGCGGAAGAGGGGACCCGGACGGACATCCGCGTGTGTATGGATCAGTTCGAGGCGCCGAACCGCCGCGGCGCGCGCCCGCTCGTGATGCAATCGTTCCGCACGGCCGAGCGATGGTGTGGCGAGCGAGGCAAACGCGTCTGCACCGAGCAGGAGTGGGAGCTCGCGTGCGAGGGCGGGGAACGCAGGCCCCTCGCGTACGGCTGGCAAGTGAACCGGACGCAATGCAACAGCGACAAGGGATGGCGACCCTTCGACGCGCGGGCGCTCGCCGCGGGCGGTGACGAGGAAAAGAAGGAGCTCGACAAACTCTGGCAAGGCTCGACGAGCGGCATGTACCTCGGCTGCGTCTCGCCCTTCGGCGTGTTCGACATGATGGGGAACGTCGAGGAGTGGGTCGCGACGCGAAACGGTCGCAAGTTCCCCGGTGCGTTGATGGGCGGATTCTGGGCGAAGCCCTGGACGGGCTGTCGCGGGACGAACGACGCACACGAGCCGAAGTTCACGTTTTACGAGACCGGCTTCCGTTGCTGCGCCGAGCCGAAAAAGACCGCGGATTAGGCGCCGCCGAGGATCATCCCCTTCGTGATCGCGCGCCCCGCGACGAGCTCCTGCGCGGACAGAGGTTTCCGTCCTTCGAGCTGACCGCGCACCAGCGTGACCGTGCCCAAGCTGCACGCGACCTCCGCGCCCCATTTGTCCGCGGCGACGATCTCGCCGGGCACGCCGCGCACACCTTGCTCGGTAGCCACGCGCGTCGCGAGCACCTTGAGGACCTTGCCCGCGCACGTCGTGAACGCCCCCGGCCATGACGTCATGCCGCGGACGTGATCGTGCACCACGCGCGCGCTCTTCGACCAGTCGATGCGGCCATGCTCCTTTTCGAGCATCGGGGCCATCGTGGCGGCTGCGTGATCTTGCGACTCCGCGATGAGCTCGCCATTGACCGCGCGAAAAAGATCCTCGCGGACGACACGCGCCGCGAGCGCGCCGAGCTCGACGTAAAGCGCGTCGGCGGTCGTGTCCTCGCCGATCGGGATCCGGTGTGTCGAGAACACGGGGCCTGTGTCCATACCCTCATCCATCTGCATGAGGCAGACGCCCGTCTCGCGCTCACCGTTCACGACAGCCCAGGTGATCGGCGCGGCGCCTCGGTACTTCGGCAGGATCGACGCGTGCAGGTTCATGGCGCCGCGCCGCGGGGCTTCGAGCACGGCCTTCGGCAGGATGCGCCCGTAGGCGATGACGAGCGCGACGTCGGCGTTCATCGCGCGGAGGAGCGCGGCGAAATCGGGGGTACGGACCTTGAGGGGTTGCTCGATGCGGAGACCCAGCTCGAGCGCGCGCGCTTTCACGGGCACCGCACGGAGCGCGAGCCCGCGACCGGCGGGACGATCGGGCTGGCAAACGACGAGCGGGATCTCGGCGATGGCGTGGAGCGCGTCGAGCGCGGGGACGGCGATGGCAGGGGTGCCGAAGAAGAGGGCGCGCACCGGCGGGGTCTACCGCCGCGCGGGCCCGTTGTCATGCGTCACTTACGCGCCGGAGGGGTGCCAGATCGTCTTCATCTCGACAAACCGCTCGATCCACCGCGGGCTCGTCGCAAAGTCCGCGTCGAACCATGCCGCCTCGGCGATCGATCGCGTCCGCACGCGCTTGACGTTCGCGACGGCCGCCTCCTCCGCCTTCCGCGCGATCTCGGGCGCCACGTCGTGCAGATCCAGCGCCGCGACCTCCATGTGTTTCGCGAGGTGCGGGAGCAGCTCGGCCGCGCGCCCCGTCAGCACGTTGATCACGCCGCCCGGCAGATCACTCGTCGCGAGCGCCTCGCCGAGCACCAGCGCCGTTCGTGGATCGGCCTCGCTCGCCAGCACGATCACCGTGTTGCCCGCCGTGAGGATCGGCAGCACCGCCCCGAGCAGACCAAGCAGCGCCGGGCGCGCAGGCGCGACGACACCCACCACGCCCATCGACTCGGGCACGGTGAAGTTGAAGTGCGGCCCCGCGACCGGGTTCAGGCTCGAGAACAGGCTCTGGAACTTGTCCGCCCAGCCTGCGTACGAGACCACGCGATCGATCGCGGCCTGCGTTTCCGTGGTCGCTCGCGAAGCATCGAGCCCGCCTCGCTCGAGCGAACGCGTGAGCTCGCCTTGGCGCGCCTCCAGCATCTCCGCGAGTCGGTAGAGGATCTGCCCGCGGTTGTACGCGGTTCGTCCCGCCCAACCTTCCCACGCGCCCCGCGCCACGACGACCGCGTCGCGCACGTCCTTGCGGGACGCCCACGGCACGTTTTCTTGCGTCCCTCCGAGGCTCATCGGATCCGCCACCTGGATGTACCTGCCCGACTCCGAGCGGACGAACTGCCCGCCCACCAGCATCTTGTAGGCTTTTCGTACCGCCAAACGGGCGGGCGCGACAAACTCGCCCTCGCTTCCGTCCACGCGCGGAGGCGCGCCTTTCGACTCCTTGTCCTTCGCCCGCGCCATCACTCCACCTCGAGATAAGGAAGCAGCCCTTGCTTGCCGCCCTCGCGACCGAAACCGCTCTCCTTGTAACCGCCGAACGGAGAGCTCGGATCGAACTTGTTGTACGTGTTCGCCCAGACGACCCCGGCGCGGAGCCGCTGCGAGACCCAGAAGCTCTTCGAACCCTTGTCCGTCCAGACGCCCGCGCTGAGGCCGTACATCGTGTTGTTCGCCTTCTCGATCGCCTCGTCGGGCGTGCGGAAGGTCATCACGGCGAGCACTGGCCCGAAGATCTCCTCGCGCGCGATGCGATGCGACTGCGACACGCCCGTGAAGAGCGTCGGCGAGAACCAGTAACCTCGCTCCGGGAGCGCGCATGGCGCCGAGAAACGCGTCGCGCCTTCACGCTCGCCTGCGAGGACGAGCTCGCGGATCTTCTCGAGCTGCGTCTTCGAGTTGATCGCGCCGACGTCCGTGTTCTTGTCGAGCGGATCCCCCACGCGCATCGTCTGCATGCGATCACGGAGCTTCTGCATCAGCACCCCGAACACGCCCTCCTCCACGAGCAGGCGTGATCCCGCGCAGCAGACGTGACCCTGGTTGAAGAAGA
>JANMGF010000881.1:0-2402 GCA_031374535.1 Polyangium sp. (in: bacteria) | reverse complement strand
CCCGGCGCGTGGGGTGGGCGGGGTGCGGGGGCGCCGCCCCCTGGGGGGGGCCGGGGCAAACCCCCCCCCGCAGCGCCTTCGAGAGGAGACCCATGCTCAGCCCTCGCGGGAGAGGAGTGTATCGCGGGAGCGAGGGCGGGGGCGCCTTCAGCCCCCGTCCGTCCCCGCGCCCCCGGCCCCCTCTGTCGTTTTGCTTTTCGGCGACTTCCTCCGCGCGCTCAGCTCATCGAAATAGCTGAACACCTTCCCTTCCAGGTCCCGCGGCAGCGCTTCGTCGTTCGCAATCTCGGTCTTCAAGGTCGTACGGAACTGGTAAAGCAGGCCAAGCGTCTCGCTCCGCAGCTTGCCCGCATTCTCTTTCCCACCCACGCCCACGAGGGAGCGTTCGTCCAGCAATACGTCGAGCTGGTCACCCGCGTCGAGGAAGGCCACGACCCAATCGTAGAGCGTCTTCCCTTCGGCCACCGGGAACAGCTTGAGATCGTTCTCTCGCTCCGCCAGCTTGAGCCTGTTCCTCTTCGCGGCCGCCGCCTCCTCGGCATACGAATCCGTGAGCGCGCTCTTGTTGGGGATGAACGCCTGCTGGATGCGTCGCGCGGCGGCGCGCGTCGCGTCCGTGATGCCCGGCACGACGAAAATAGATTCGACATAAGCGAAAATGGCGCCGCCATACCCGTCGTGCCCCGCGTCGGCCACATCGAGCTCCGCCACGAGGGGCCTCTTACGCAGGCTCTCCGGGAGCGACTTGATCGCGGAATGCTTCTTTGCCAGCATCGGTCCGTAAAGCTTGCCGGCCGCGGAGACTTGAAGGTCGGCGTTCCGCTTGCCGAACAAGTTCTCCAGCCCGATATCCATGTCCCCGATGGTGATGTTGCGCATGACGTGGGCACGGTGGCACACTCGCCTCCGGGAGGTCAAGTGCCCCGGGGCTGCCGCAACGCCCACGACGAGGCGTTGCGTGGGGTTGGGAGCCGCCGACAACGCCCACGGCGAGAGGTGCGGGCGACCCGGGACCGCCGGCAAGGACCCGGGCAACGGCTTGCAGGTGATCTGGGGCTGCCGACAAGGACCGCCGCGAGGGCTTGCAGGTGACCTGGGGCTGCCGACAAGGACCGCCGCGAGGGCTTGCGGCCGGTCCAACGCGCTGCGCGGGGGGAATTGGGCCCGTGCGTCTGCTCCCTGGGTCGGATGGGACCGGACAGCGCCCGCCCCCTATTCGAGTCGAAACAGGTAAACCGCCATCGCGCCTCCGAGCACAGCGAGGACAATCGAGAGCAACACGCCCAGCGAAAACGGATGCGCGCGGGGCGCTTCGCCGCGGTTATACCGTGCGACGAAACGCGCATGCTGGAGCGCCGCGAGGAGATTGACGAAGACGCCGAGGAGGACGAGCGTGGTGCCGACCCACTGCGAGGTTTGCGTCGGCTGCGACGGCGCCATCCCGCGCGTCGCCGAAAGCTCGCGGAGGAAAATACCGAACCGCGCCACGACGAATCCAAACCCCATCATGGAAAGACCCGTGCGCACCCACGCGAGCAACGTCCGCTCGGCGGCGAGCGGAATACGCAAATCATACTCCGCTCGGGGAGCCCCCGTGCGCGGCTCGCTGGACCTCGGCGGAGGAAGCTCGGGCATACGGAGCCCCGCCTATCATCCTCGAAGCCACGGCGCAACACGCGCGACGCGGGAGGCGCGAGGACGGCGACGGGACGAGCGCTCGTGGAGCGAGCCCGGATCATGGCGGCGCTGGAGGCTTGCGGGGGATCCCCGGGCGACGGCAGGGGAGCCCGGGCACGTATGGGTCACGAAGGCTTGCCGCGATTTCTGCGGAGGCGCCGTACACGGGCGGGCAGCGGAGCGCGCGTTCGAAACCGTCATCGAGCCCAGCCGTAGAGCGGGTATGCCGATCACATGTAGACTCCTCGCCCTGCTCTGCCTCTGCGCGCCGATGCTGGGTTGCGGCGACGATCAAGACCCTTCGGGCGCCAAGGCTCTGTGGACGAAGCTCCAGGACACGAAGTACCAGACTTGGGCCCGAGCTCCAGGCTACGAGACCCGAAAGCCATCGGACGCGCCGCACAGTGACAACGTCGACATCTTCGTGAACGACGTCGTGGAAAACGCGCTCGCCGGCCCGGACATCACGAGGTGGCCAGACGGCTCGCTCCTCGCGAAGGACGGCTACGACGACGGCGGGACGCTGGAGATCGTAGCGGCGATGGAGAAGCGCAGCGGGACGTGGTTCTGGGCAGAGTGGGAAGCCGACGGCACAAGCCTCTACTCGGGCAACCCCAACGCCTGCACCGGCTGCCATAGCTCGGGCGCGGACCTGGTCCGCGCATTCGGCTTCCCGCCGCCCTGAGCATGGGTCTCCTCGCGAAGGCGCCGCGCCGGGGCGCCGC
>JANMGF010000860.1:0-1325 GCA_031374535.1 Polyangium sp. (in: bacteria) | reverse complement strand
CTGGAACCAGAGGGGGCCGGTGGAGGCGCGGGCGACGTCTTCGAGGGAGGTCGTCGAGAGGGTGGAGAGCGTGTAAAGGGTGCCGGCGCGGGCCGCGGCGCGGGCGGTGGCGAGCTCGCCCTCGGGGTGCGCGAGCTTGTGATAAGCCGTCGGCGCGACGAGGATCGGCATGGAGACGGGGACGCCGAGGATTTCGGTGTCGAGGGCGAGGCGCGAGACGTCGACGAGGACACGAGAATGGATCTGCCAGCGGCGAAAAGCGTGCAGGTTCTCGCGGAGCGTGCGCTCGGCGTCGGCGCCCGAGCGATAATAATCCCAGGCCATGGCCGAGAGCGCGGCGCGGGCGGCCTTTTCGAAGTCCCGCACCGTGAGGAGGCCCGAGGCGGCGTCCTTCTGCGGGGCGTGGAGGGGGTTTGTCCCTGAATCGTGATTCAAGTCTTTACCACTGAACGGTGATGACCGAGGAGAACCCCGAGGAGGCGCGGGCGGAGGGGCTCGATTGCGAGAGGGTGTCGGGGACGTCGAGGGTGGAGAGGGCCTCGAGCACGCAATGGCGCATCGTGTCGTCGACCGAGGAGCCGGGCTCGATGGCGAAGGAGGCAGAGGTGTCGCTGCCCTTGACGCGGACGCGGACAGTGCCGCCGCCGTTGTTCGCGCGGCACGCGGCCATGGGTGATCTGGAGGCGGCGACGATGGCGTCGGCGAGCGCCTGGTGACCGTCGGCCACGCCTTCGATGCCAACGCGTGGGGCGAGGGTCTCCGGTCGCGTGGCGCTGGCGGGGGAAGAGGGCGTCGCGGGGGCGTCCGTGGTCGCGACGGTCGCGACGGTCGCGGTTTTCCCGCGTGGATGCAGGGGCGGAGGCGCGGCTTCGATTTCGGCGCAGGCAACGAGCCCGAGGAGGGAGAGCGCGAGGAGAGGAACGCCGGAACGGAGCAAGGACGACATCGATGCCCAGCATAACGCCGCGGGCGGGTGGGGACGAGGGGACGATTCCCGGATCCTAGGGCGCGATCGGGCGCACGAGCACGAGGGCAGAGGCCTTGCCCGCGAGGAGGCGGAGCTCGGCGTTGCCCTTGGCGGAAGCGTCGCCGGCGCAGAGGCGATCGGTCAGGACAAACCGGCCGCGGGTGACGGTGTTTTCACCGGTGGAGGCGTCGGCGAGGCGCAAATCGAGGCCGGTGCCGCCACGATCGAGCGCGGCGACGACCTCGACGCAGCCACGCGCGGGGACGTCGAAGGGAAGGGCCACGCGGGCGCCTGCGTCGAGGGCGAAGACCTGGGCGGAGGCGCCCGCGGAGGCCGAGGCGCGCGCGCCGCCAGCGTC
>JANMGF010000832.1:0-4548 GCA_031374535.1 Polyangium sp. (in: bacteria) | reverse complement strand
GTCGTCGAGGTTCCAGCCCGAGACCGTGAACACGCCGCCGTTGCCCACCTCGAAGCCGAAACGCACCCGCAGGGCCGGGTTTCGATACGTCGTGAGGTCGTGCGTCACGAGCGTCCACGCGCCGTCCGAAAGCCCGGGCGGCGAACCCGAGTTCCACACAGAAACCCACGCGGTTCCGTCGAATACGTCGACGGTGTTCGTCATGTACGGCGCGTAATCGCTGTTGAGCCACCGGTAGAAGGAGAGCCAGAGCGCGCCCGTGCCGCTCGTGTCCACCACCGGGCTCACGAGGTACTGCGGCGGATGGACGACCTCGGCCGCATATCCTCCGATGTTCACCCCGGCGATCCCGTTGTCCCCGGTCGACGTGCGGTCCGTGTCCGGATCCTCGAAGCCGTGCGACGCGTTACCCGCCGACGCCTTCGCGGGGCCGATTTGCCACTCGCCCTCGAGCGCCCAGCCCGCCACGTTGTCCGCGAATGTCTCGTGGAGATACACGACGTACCCCTCGGCCTTGCCGCCCGTACACGACCCGGCCGAGCACGTCTCGCCCAGCGTGCACGCGTTGCCATCCTCGCAGGCTCCGCCCTCGTTGACCGGCATGGCCGCGCAGGTGCCCGCCGCGTCGCAGACGCCCTGGTTGCAGTCGTCGGTGGCGGACGCGCACGAGACCCCGGGCGTCGGCACCTTTTGGCAGACGCCCGACACGTCACACGTCCCGGTGTTGCACGCGTCGGCGGCCTCGCTGCACGCGCCGCCCGCGCCGAGGGGTAGGCCCACGCATTGCCCCGTCGCGGCGTCGCAGACGCCCTGGTTGCAGTCGTCCGCGGCGCCCGCGCAGTCCTTCGTGGCGCCGCCCTGACAGACCCCGGCCGCGCAGGTTTTTCCCGTCATGCACGGGTCGCCGCCTTGCTCGCACGTCCCGCCCTCGTTCCCGGGGACGGGCTCGCAGGCGCCCGACGACGGGTTACACACGGCGACGTGACAATCGTCGGGCACGGGCGCGAAGTGACAACTCTTCGGCGATCCCACGCAGGCGCCCGCCTTGCAGGACGCCGAGACCGTGCAGGCGTCGCCCGATACGCATGGCGCTCCGTCGAGCGCGGGCCCCTCGTCGCAAGAGGCCTGTGACTCGTGGCACGTCACGACGCCGCAGCTCGCCGCCTTCATCCCGCAGTCGTTCTGCGCGCCCGAGACGCAAACGCCGCCCTGGCAGGTGTCACCCACAGTGCAGAAAACCCCATCCTCGCAGGTCGTCCCGGCGGGGCGGGGGATGACGGCGCAGCGCCCGGCGTCCGCGTCGCAGACGGACACGAGGCACGGCGGCGTGTCGACGAGCGAGCAATCCACGCCGCACCCGGCTCCGCCGTGCGTGGCCCCGCCACCACTTTCATGGGCGCCCCCGCCCATGCCGCCCTCCCCGCCGCCCTCACCCCCGCGTTCGAAGGCTGGCCGAGCGCACCCCGTGGCGACGAAGCTCACGGACACGGCGAGAATGCGCCCCCAATTCATCCAATCCCTCATCGTCGACCCTCCTCTGCGCCGCGGCGAGGCGAGAGATTTCGCCCTCGCGGCGCCTTCGCGCACCCTTGTCCGGAACGGCGCGCAACGTGGCCCCGAACCAGTTTTTCCTAATTGCACGTTGCATCTCGCAATCCCACGCCACTCGATTGCGATCCAGCCCTCCAAAGGCCATCATTTCGGGCAATGCCGTCGCGCCTTTGCCCTCATCGAAAACCGTCATCGATACGCGGACCCTTGCCGCGCACGTCCGTGCCGTATACATCGATCTCGCTTCGCAGTCGCCCCCCGAGCGCCGCGAATTCATCGAAGGTGACGGCGGTGTGGATATGAGGCGCCGGGCGGAACGTCGACATTCTCCAGATTCGCCAGGAGTGAATATGTTTTTCCGCGTAGAATCCCGCATGACGAGCACCACCTTCTGCGCCCTCGCCGCTCTTTGCGTCGCCTCGCTCGGCCTCGCGTGCAGCGCCGCCAGGGATCGGGAGCGTCAGGCTCGCGACGTGGAGGAAACGGCCGGCCAGGGAGGCGGCGGCGCAGGTCCAGGCAGCGCCACGACCGGCGCGGGTGGCGGCTATATGTTCGATCCCGACGCAGGGATGGTCGGCGCGGGCGGCGGCGAGGCGTGCGCGCAGACCGGCGGAAAAGCCGAGCCCGTCGAGCTCGATCTCGTCATCCTGCTCGACCGCTCCGGCAGCATGTACGGCCAGAACTGGAACGGGGCGACCGCGGCAATCAAGCAATTCGTGGAAGATCCGGCTTCAGCGGGGATCAACGTGGGAATCCTTTATTTCCCGATCGACACCCCTCCCGACGGGCTCGTCTGCAACTACAACCATTACAACGACCTCTCCGTCCCGATCGCGCCCCTGCCGCAAAACGCGGCCGCCATCGTCCAGTCCATCGACGCCGAGAGCCCGAACGGCGGATCGACGCCGATGTACGGCGCGCTCGAAGGCGCCCTCTTCAACACGACCGCCTACAAGGACAGCCACGGAAACCACAAAGTCATCCTGGTCTTCGCGAGCGACGGCGACCCCAATAGCTGCCCCGGCAACCAGAACGACATCACGAGCATCGCCGGCCTCGCCAAGAGCGCCCTCGATTACAACGGCGTCGAGACGTACGTCGTCGCCATCAACGGCGCGAGCGTCGTGAACCTCGATCAGATCGCCGCGGCGGGCGGAACGCAGAAATCGTACGACGTCACGGGGAACGTCGCCCAGTTCGCCCAGAAAATGTCCGAGATCCGCTCGAAGGCCCTCGCCTGCGAGTACGTCGTCCCGGAGCCCTCAGGCAACAAGCCGATCGAGTTCGACAAGGTCGCGGTCAAACACATCGACGGCGCGGGCGTGGAGAAGGAGATCCCCCACGCGAAGACCGCCGCCGACTGCGGCGTGGGGCCCGGCTGGTATTACGACGAGCCGCAAAAACCGAAAAAAATCCTGCTTTGCCCCGCCTCTTGCCAGGTCGTCCAGGGCGATCAGGACGGCAAGCTCGACGTCTTCTTCGGCTGCAAGCCCGACATTCATTGAGGGACGCCCGAAGGCCTTCGGGCCCGGACGACCCCATCAAGGCTTCTTCTTCTTGAGCTCTGCGAGCGCCTCGCGGAGCTCCTCCTCGGTGAACGGGAGCCGAAGGAGCGCCGCCTTCTCGTCCGAAAGCGAAAGCTCGAGCGCCCGCCTCGCCTCACGCGCCCTTCCGACCCAGGCCGACGCCTCGCCCGTCCGATCGCCGAGCCGCGCCGTCCCATCCATCATCTTGAGCCCCTTCTCCAGGAGCACGCGGTAGCGGAGCCGCATCGCCCCTTCGAAGAGCTGCTTCTTGCGTAACGTGTCCGCGTTCGCGGGCGGCGGCACACGCATCACGTCGCGGTGAAGCTCCTGGTAGAGCTGCCCGATGCGGTAGCCCGCCATCGCCGACCGGTGGGCATCCAGGCTCCGCATCGCGTCGGTGTACGCCGCCTGCGCGTCGAGCAACCCCTGGCAGCGTTTTTCGAGGGTCTCGGCGAAGTTCACGGGCATCGGCTCGAACCGGATCGCCTCGCTCTTTTTCCTGCGCACCTCGCCCAGCACGAACCACAGCTGCGCCAGCTCGATCGGAGGTTTGCCCGCCTCGCCGAGGCGCTCGCGCTCCACGAGATCCCGCGCGATGGACGCTTCGCGCGCCGCCTCCTCCACGAGGTCCTGCTCGACGAGCCCGAGGGCCCGCGCCCCCCGCGCCTCGATCACCTCGAGCACCGCGAGGTCTTGCCGCGCGATCAGCCGCTCCGCGACGGTGACGAGCTCGCTCCAGCGTTCCAGGTACGCGAGCGCTCGGCCCAGACGAAAGAGCGAGCTTCGTTCGAGCGCGTGCCCAGGAAACCGACGCAAGAGCTCGCGATGCCGCGTGGCCGCCTCCTCTCGCTCCCCGAGCGCCTCGTATCCAACAGCCGCGTTGTACAAACTCGGCGGCGCGACTTCGCCCCCCGGCGCGAGGCGCGCGAGCTTGTCGAAGACCTCGGCGGCCTCGCGGTGTTGTCCTCCGAGGAGCAGGGCCTTCGCTCGCTCGAACTCGTTGACGAGCTCGGCCTCGGCGTACGGCGAGACGACGACGGGCGAGACCTCGATCACGGGGAGATCACGCGGCTCGACCTGGGGCGAACGCGCCTCCGTGCGTGGACCGGACGAACCACATCCCGCGAGCAGGCCGGCGAGAGCAACGGCGACAGACGTACGCGTGGGAAAAACCATCCTCACCCCGAGCGCTCGGGCCGCGCGGAAAGGCGATCCGGGTGCGGCCGTCCTAGGGTAACCTCAAACCGTCGTGGGTGACTCCCCGTCCTCGGGGATCGAAGGCGGCACGAAGCCCCAAATGCAAGCCAGGAGGTGGGCATGATGAAGCGGGTGCACGAGACCGATTCCGAGACCGAGCGGCTGAACCACGCGGAGATGCGCCATCGCGAGCTTTCAACACGCCTGGAGGAGCTCGGACGACACGCGTTCCTGACGCCCCAGGAGCAGCTCGAGGTGGCCGAGCTGAAGAAGC
>JANMGF010000814.1:0-18723 GCA_031374535.1 Polyangium sp. (in: bacteria) | reverse complement strand
CGTTTGCCGTTCTCCTCGGCGTAGCGGCCGAGAAAAAAGGCCGCGAGCTCGGGGATGTCGCTCGCGCGCTGGCGGAGCGGCGGGATCTCCAGCGTGACCACGTTGAGCCGGTAGTAGAGATCCTCGCGGAACTGGCCCTCCGCGATGCGTTGCCGGAGGTCCTTGTTCGTCGCGGCGATGATCCGCACGTCGACCTTCAAGGTCTCGTTGCCGCCGACGCGCTCGAACGTGCGCTCCTGCAAGAAACGCAGGAGCTTGACCTGCGTGGCGAGCGGGATCTCGCTGACCTCGTCGAGGAACAAAGTGCCGCCGCTCGCCTGTTCGAAGCGGCCCTCGCGCCGGCCGACGGCGCCCGTGAACGCGCCCCTCTCGTGACCAAAAAGCTCACTCTCGAGGAGCGACTCGCTGAGCGCCGCGCAGTTGAGGCGCACGAGCGGGGCCTTCGCGCGGGGGCTGCCGCGGTGGATCATCTCGGCGACGAGCTCCTTGCCCGTGCCGGTCTCGCCGACGATGAGCACACTCGCGCGGCTCGGCGCGACCTGCTCGACCAGCCGGAGGAGCTTGACCATGCTCGGGTGCGACGCGATGACGTGCCCGAAGGCGTTGCGTTCGCGGAGCTTCTGCCGGAGGCGCGAGTTCTCCTGGAGCAGGCGCGCTCGCTCGACGGCGCGCTCGACGACGACCTCGAGGACCTGAAAGTCCAGCGGCTTCGTGAGGTAGTTGTACGCGCCCTTCTTGACGGCCTCGACCGCGCTCGAAATGGTACCGAACGCGGTCATCACCACGAACGTCGCCGCGATGCGCGACTCCTGCGCCTTTTCCATGAGGCCGATGCCGTCGAGGCCGGGCATCTTGAGGTCCGTCAGCACGACGTCGGGCGAGAACTCCTCGAGCTTGCCGAGGGCCTTGAAGCCGTCGGCCGCCGTCTCCGTCGTGTAGCCCTCTTCTCGCAGGATCTCGGCCAGCGCGGCCCGCGCGTTGGCCTCGTCGTCCACGATCAGGATCCGGCCGCGGGAACCCATGCTGGCCCCTGTTTAGCACGGGGTTTGGGGCGGAGGGCACCTCTGGTGACCCGAAGCCCCAAGCGTCGAACGGCAAGGTCGCGATCCGTACGGGGACGCAACTGGATAGTTTCTGCTTTCCCGACGGGAATGGTACAACGCCTCGGCAGCGAGGACGGTCCGCTCCCGTGGGGGGAGGGACCCCTAACTCTGTCTTCGAGGGTCGATGCGTACGCTTCAGAACGCCTCCTTTGCCGAGCCGCGGCGGCTCGTCGCGCTCACCGCGCTTCCCATGGCCTTCTGCCTCCTGGTCACCGCGGACGCCGAGGCGCAGCAACCTTTCGGCCCCCAGCCGCCGCCAGGGCAGTTCCAGCCGCAGCCAGGACAGTTCCAGCCGCAGCCAGGACAGTTCCAGCCGCCTCCAGGACAGTTCCAGCCGCCTCCAGGACAGTTCCAGCCGCAGCCGCCGCCGGGGCCCACGCCGCAAGAGTTGCCTCCGGCAGGGGATGCGACCGCGGAGCCTCCGGTGGTCGACGACGCCGAGGAGCGCGCGCGGACGTTGATCGAGCAGCCGAACACGTTCGGCTCGACGGGCCTCTTGCGTACGTCCTACGCCGGCTCGGGCGCGCAGGGGACGTTCCGCGTGTCGTTCCTCAGCGACTTCTTCTCGACGTCGAACTTCCTCTGCGATCCGGATCTCTCGACGGCCGCGGGCCAGCGCATCACGTGCTCGCGCGACAACCTCGGGGACGCGTCGAGCCACGTCGGCGCCTTCTTCGCGCTCAGCGCCACGCCCTTCTCGTTCCTCGAAGCGTTCGCCTCGATCCGCACCTACGCGAACGCGAACGATCAGGGCAAACCGCAGCTGCTCCAGGTGCTCGGTGACACGACGTTCGGCGTGAAGGGCTTCACGCCCGGCCGCGTCGGCACGTACTTCACGTTCGGCGCCGAGGCGCAGCTCATGCTGCTGAACGGCACGGGCAGCGTGGGCGTCGCGGGCCCGGGCACGAGCGCCCTCTTCCGCGCGCTCGCCACCGCCGATTTCCGGAAGCCCGGCAACCAGGGCATCCCGCTGCGCATCAACGTGAACCTCGGCTACAAGGTCGACAACTCGGGCCAGCTCGTGCGTGAGGTCGAGGAGGCGCGGGCCCTCGAGTTCCGCGACGGCCGCGATCGGCAGCCGATCTCGCGCATCGAGCGCTTCGGCCTCGGGATCAACCGCGTGGACTTCTTCCAGCCGTGGATCGGCGTGGAGCTGCCCTTCCGGTTCGTCCAGCCGTACGTCGAATACACGGTCGACGTCCCGGTCAACCGTCAGGGCTACGAGTGTCACACGGGCCGCGTCTCGCGCGGCGACGTCTGCCTCGGCCTCTCCGACTTCAACGCGGCCGATCCGCAAAACGCAGGCGGTCCCGGGTATTCGGCGCTGCCCTCGCGCCTCACGCTCGGCGCGCGGCTGACGCCGTTCAGCAAGGCGTTCCGGGGTCTGTCGGGACATGCGGCTGTCGACATCGGCCTCTCCGCGACCTCGACGTTCATCGAGGAGGTGGCCCCGCAGGCGCCGTGGACGGTGTACCTCGGGCTCGCCTACGCGTACGACACGAAGGAGATCCCGCCGCCGCCGCCTCCGCCGCCGCCGCCTCCGCCGCCGCCGCCCGAGCCGGTCGTTCTCCCTGCGCCGCAGTCGTTCGTCCGCGGAACGGTGCACGAGACGAACAAGCCCGAAGCGGTGATCCCCGACGCGATCGTCTCGGTCGAGGGGAGCCAGGATCCGCCGTTCGCGACGGGCACGACCGGCACGTTCCTCACGCGCCACCTCGAGCCGGGGACGTACACGTTCTCGGTGCGGGCGCCGGGCTACAAGCCGAGCACGTGTCAGGCGACCGTGGTCGCGCCTCCGCCGCCGGTCGCGCCGAAGGCCGCGCCGCCTGTGTTACCCGCGCAGCCTGCGCCTGGACAGTTTGGTGCGCAGGGCCAGTTCGGCGTGCCGCCGGGCCAGTTCGGCGCACAGGGCCAGTTCGGCGCGCAAGGCCCGTTCCCGCCGCCGGGACAGTTCGGTCCGCCGCAACCCGCGCAGCCGAGCCCGGCGTTGCCCCCGCAGCCGCAAGGACCGACCTTCGTGGACGTCGACTGCGCGCTCGAGGCGCTGCCGAAGATCGGCGCGGTCTCGGCCGTCGTTCGGGACGCCGAGTCGGGCGACGCGATCCCTGCCGCGGTCGTTCGTATCGTCGACGCGACGGGCAAGGAGCGCACGGCGACGGCCGACGGCAAGGGCACGGTGAGCTTCCGTGATCTGCCGCTGGGCGCGACGAAGATCCGGGCCGAGGCCGCGGGCTTCATGAACCACGTGAACGACGCCGAAGTGCGGCTGAACGACGAGGCGAAGATCACGCTCGCCATGAACAAGCGCCCCGCCCCGCGCGCGGCGCAGGTCAAGGTGCAGGGCAACGAGATCAAGCTCTCGCGGCAGGTCCACTTCGAGACCGACTCGGCGAAGATCCTCGGCGACTCGAACACGTTGCTCGAGGAGATCGCGGACATCCTGCAGCAAAGCCCGAAGCTCCGCCGCATCGAGATCCAGGGCCACACGGACAACACGGGCACACGCGAGCGCAACCAGGCGCTCAGCGAGCAACGCGCCCAGGCCGTGAGGAGCTGGCTCGTCGCCGCGGGCGTCGACGGATCACGCCTCGTCGCGAAGGGCTACGGTCAAGACAAACCGCTGGGGCCGAACGTCACGAGCACGCAACGCGCGAAGAACCGGCGCGTCCAGCTCATCATCGTCGAGAAGGACAAGTAACATCCTGCGTCGCGGCCTCTCGCTCCCCCTTGCCTGTGCGCTCGCCCTGCTCGTCGCGTGCACGAGCGCGCAGGACCCTCCGGGACAAAGCACCCCCCCCACGGCGAGCGCACAGGCCTCGCCGCCTCCCCCGCCCTCGCCTACGTCCGACGGAGGCGCGGCCGACGGAGGCGCGCCCGACGCGGCAGCGCCTCCCGCGGACGCAAGGGCGGACGATGCGGCGATGGCCGAGGCCCCGGACGCGACGAGCGACGCGGCCGAGGTCGCGGCGCCTTCCGTGGCGGACAACAAGGTCTTGCCCCCGCTCACGAGCGAGGAGCTCACCAAACGCGCTTTCCAGCTCTTCGACGCGATCGTGCACGACGAGCCCGCCCGCGGGGAGTCGTTCTGGTTCCCGAAGGAGCCCTTCCTCCCGTTGAAGGACGTGAAGGGCCCCGGCAAGTACTGGGACAACCTGCACCGGACCTACGAGCGCGACATCCACGCCTTGCACAAGAAGCGTTCGTCCTGGGAAGGCGCGACGTTCGAGGGCTTCGAGGTCGGCTCGAAGCCGAAGTGGGTGCCGCCCGGCGACGAGGCCAACAAGATCGGCTACTACCGCTCGTTCCGCGGCAAACTACGCTACCGCATCGGCGACACGTCGAAGACGATCGACGTGCACACGATCATCTCGTGGCAAGGCCGCTGGTACATCACGCACCTCAGCAAGTTCAAGAAGTAGGGAGTCCGCTCAGGATTTCCCGGGCAGGAGCCGGATTTGCCCGCTCGATCCCTGCCCCACCGGCTTGTGCAAAACGATGCGCCGTCCCGCCGCGCGGCCGTCGGCGTGGGCCTCGGTGCGTGGGCTGCCTGCGTACTTCACGTTCTGGATGCGTGGATGCCGCTGCCGGTAGAACCGGCCGAGATCCGCGTCCTTCACCCACACGAGCCCCTCGCTCTGGTTGACCTCGCGTTGCGCCCCGAGCTTCTCGTCGAACCCCGCCATCACGCCCGCCACGAACGTGCGCCGGTCGCGGTTGCCGCCGAGGCCCTTCGTCTTCTTGTGCGCGGCCCAGAGCTGATCGGCCGTGCGCGTCAGGAAGGCGTGCACGTAACTCGCCATCTCCAGGTTCGCGTGCGTGCCGCAGATCTCGAGCACGCTGCCGCGCTTGCCCTCGAGCGGCCGGTACACCGGCACCCAGATCACCTCGACGAAAAAATGCTTGCCCAGGATCGACGCGAGCCGCCGCTCGGCCTCGCTCACCCGCCCCGTGGGATGGCCGAGGTGGCGGAAGCCGTAGCCGCGCGCCTGCCGCTCCGCGACGCTGTCGATGTTGTACTTCAGCATCAAGCGCTGGGCCGCGCTCATCGCCGCTTGGGCCTCGTTCACGTTCGCGCTCTCGGCGAGGGCGAGGAGCTTGGCGATACGCTCGAGCACCCGCGCCTCGCCCGGATCCTCCCCAGGATCGGCGGGCAGACCCGACGCATGGGCGTCGATGCCGAGCCTCTGGCACACGCCGCGGAAGGCCGGCCCGTGCGCCTGCTCGTCCGTCTGACCGAGCACCTCGTGCACGTACTGATGCGCCATCTCGTGCTTCAGCACCTCGACCACGATCCCCCAGGGCCGCTCGATGACGAGGCGCCGCCCGATCTCGATGCAACGCGTCTCGCGGTGCCACCGCCCGAGGTACCGCTCCGCGTCGCCGAGCTCGATCGTGGGGATCTTCAGCGTGCGACGGAAACACGCGGCGTTCAGGTCCTGATAGGTCGAGCGCAGCTCGCGCAGGAGCGCCGTCTCGAGCTCCAGGGTGAGGCGCGCATGTTCACTCGGCTCCGGTGTCGTCGACATCTGCTCGGGGCGGAGCATAAATCGAACCGACCGGAGGAGCCCGCCGCCGAAGGCGCCCCGGTGAGCCGGGCGACGCGAGCCCCCCGTCCTCCCTCCTCCAGGCGGGGACGTCGCGATCTCGTCACGCATTCGTCGCCGGGACGTGATTTGGGCTAGGATGGGCCCGAAGCGTGTCCGCGACGAACTATCCCCTCGACCCCAGCGCTTCGGACGCTCGGACGAGCGAGCCCGTATCCCTCGCGCCACGGTCCCGGAAGCTCCGGCGCCTGGCCCGCGCGAGACGACTTTTGTCCTGGGCGGTGCTGCTCGCGCCGACCGTGCTCGTGCTCGCCGTGGACATCATGATCCGCGGCTCCCGGCTCCTCGATCTCCGCGGCAAACACGTCGCCAGCTACGCGGGCGCGCTCCTCGAGAGTGGGCTGCTCTGGGGCCTCTTGCTGTACGCGGCGTCCTCGCGGCGCGGGGCCTTCCGCTGGATCTCGGCCTCGCTTTTCGTGGGCCTCGCGGCCGTCGCGCTCGGCGGGCAGATCTATTTTCAGCGCGTCTACTCGACATACGTGAACCTCGACGCGATGCTCTTCGCGTCCTCGTTCTCGGACAGCGTCGTCGGGCACCTGCGCGCCGACGGGGCGAACCTGCTCGCGGCGATCACGCCGCCGCTCCTCTGCGCCGCGGCCCTCGTCTTCGCAGGTCGTTCGATCGTGCGCCCGCGTCACACACGCACGGGCCGCGCGGCGCGGATCCTCGCCCCGATCGTGATGATCGCCGGCTTCGTGCTCCCCTGCTCGTACCGCACCGTGCAGGCCTCGACGCCGGACGTGATCTACCTGCACGCGATCGGCGGCGTGATCAAGCAGATCACCGGGCTCCGGCCGCCCGAGCACATCCGTCCGGGGCTACGCACGCCTCCCCCGCTCCCGCGCGCCGTGCCCGTCGCGAGCGGCGCCCGCGTGACGCGGCCGAACGTGCTCTTCATCATCACGGAGAGCGTCCGCGCCGACGCACACTGCACCTCGTTCGCCGACGACTGCCGCGTCTCGCCCGCGACCAACGCCGCCGCGAAGCGCCGCTTCCCGCTGCTCCAGATGCGTTCGAACGCCTCGACGACGGCGATCTCGCTGGCGGTGCTCTGGTCGGGCCTCCCGCCGACCGCGTCCCGCGAGGATCTGCACGGCTACCCGCTCCTCTTCGACTACGCGAGCGCGGCCGGGTACGACACGGCGTACTGGACCAGCCACCACATGATGTTCGCGAACTCGCGGCTCTACGTGCAGGATCTGCCGACCTCGCACCAGACGGGCGCGACCGATCTCGACCCCCTCGCCGACATGGATCTCGGCGCCAAGGACGAGCTCGTCACCGAGCGTATCCGCAAGGACATGCGCGAGATGCGCGAGCCCTTCTTCGCCGTCGCCCACTACGGCAACACGCACATCCCCTACCGCATCGACGCCGAACACGCGCCCTTCCAGCCCGCGAAGGACAGCAAATCGCCCGAGGACAACGAGGCCTACCGCAACTACTACCTCGACGCGGTGCACTTTCAGGATCAGACGATCGGCGAGATGATCCAGTTCGTCCGGGAACAAAGTTTTGGTGAACGTACGATCGTGGTGTTCACCTCGGATCACGGCGAGTCGTTCCGCGAGCACGGGCAGCTCGGCCACACGGGCGCGGTGCTCGACGAGGAGATCCACGTGCCGGCCTGGATCGACGCGCCCGAGGGCACGCTGACGGAGGCCGAAGCGGCGGCGCTCGCGTCGCACAAAGACACGCCCGTCTTCCACGCGGATCTGGCGCCCACGATCCTCGACCTCCTCGGCCTCGAGCGTGAGGGCGGCTTCTCGCGCTGGTCCGGGTCGATGGTGGGCACGAGCCTGCTCGCCCCGATCGAACGCAAAGAGCCGATGGCGCTCACGAACTGCTCGGGCGTGTGGGGCTGCGCGTTCCGCAACTGGGGTTTGATGCAAGGGTCCTTGAAGCTCGAGGCGCGCGCGTGGGACACGACGTGGCACTGCTACGACGTGCTCGCCGATCCGAAGGAGACCCATGACCTCGGCGCCGCGGCGTGCGGGGATTTGGCCGCGCGCGCGGAGGCGCTGCACGGCGGGTTGCCAGGCCTGGTCAAGTGACGGTCTCCGCGCGACGCAAGGAGACGCGTCTTGTCGGCCCCGCGGGCCAGCGGCGAAAGAAGCTCAGGCGGAGGCGCAGGCTGCTCGGGCTCGCGGCCCTCCTCGCGCCGTTCCTCTGGGTGCTCGTCACGGATCTGCTCCGCAGGCACGATCACCTCGCGCGGCTCGATCGCATCCACCGCATCGGGTACGTCGGGGGGCTCGGCGAGAGCCTCGTCTTCTGGTCCGTCCTGATCTACGTGGCCGCTCGAATGCGGGGTCCCTTCCGCGGCCCCGTGGGCGCGCTGTTCGTCCTTCTGTTCACGCTCGCGCTGGGCATCGAGGGCGCGTTCCACCGGTTCTGGAGCACGTATCTCTCGCTCGACGGGCAGATCCATTCGAAGTCGATCGGGCACTCCATCTACGGCTACCTCCCGCTCCGCCCGGCGCTGCTCGTCGAGGTCCTCCTCGCGCTCGTGGCCTCGATCGGGATGCTCGTGCTCGCGCGTCGATTCGTACGGCCCCGAAAGATCCCGCGGCTCGTCGCGCCGCTCGTCGTGCCGGCCGTGCTCGTCCTCGCGGTGAAGACGCCCGTGAGTTACCGGCTCTGGATGTCGTCGCCGCCGGATCTGCTCTACTTTCACGGGCTCACGGCCGCGGTGAAGGAGAACCTCGACCTCACGAACGAGTCGCCCGATCTGCGCGTCGAGCGGCGGCGCCCCGAGCCCGTGCCCGAGCTTTCCTCACGCCCGAAGCGGCCCCGCAACGTGCTCCTCTTGCTCCAGGAGAGCCAGCGCGCGGACGTGACGTGTGTCGCGTACGACCCCGCGGGCGACTGCGCCACGCCGTTCTCGAACGAGGCCGCCCCGAACCGGATCCCGCTCTTCGAGATGCACGCGCACGACTCGACGACCGCGATCTCCATCTCGAACATCTGGTCGGGCGTGCGCCCCACGGAGTCACGCGCGCTCCTCCACGCGGCGCCGCTGCTCTGGGAGTACGCGGCGGCGGCCGGCTGGGACACGGCGTACTGGACGAGCCAGAACCTGATCTTCGGCAACGCGCGGCTCTACGTGCAGGACATCCCCCTCCGCCACTTCGCGATCGCGACGCACCTCGATCCGATGGCCGATCTCGACGCGGGCGCGCTCGACGCGCAGGTCACCGATCGCGTGATCGAGGAGCTCGGCGAGCTGAAGGAGCCCTTCTTCGCCGTCGTGCATTACTCGAACGTGCATTACCCGTACGTCTACGACGAGAAACACGCGCCCTTTCAGCCGAGCACCTTCGAGAAGTCGCCGGAGCTGAACGAGCAGTTCCTGAACTACTACAAGAACGTCGTGTACCTCTCGGACATGGCCGTGGGCAAACTCCTCCGCCACGTGCGATCGACGGACAGGGGCCGGCGCACCGTCGTCGTGTACACCTCCGATCACGGCGAGGGGTTCCGCGATCACTGGCAGATGGGGCACACGAGCTCGCTTTACGAGGAGGAGATCCGCGTGCCGACGTGGATCGACGCGCCCGAAGGCACGCTCGCGCCCGAGGAAGAGGCGAGCTTGCGCGCGGCCGAACACGAGTACGTCTACCACCTGGATCTCGCGCCCACGTTCCTCGATCTGCTCGGCGTGTGGGACGATCCCGCGCTCGTGCCCTTCCGGCGCCGCATGATGGGCCACCCGCTCACGCGGCCCGAACGTACGGTCGAGCCCGTTCCCCTGACGAATTGCACGGGCGTCTGGGAGTGCGCGTTCCGCAACTGGGGCGTGATGCAGGGGCCCCTCAAGGTGCAGGCGCGCGAGTGGGACGCCGAGTACCACTGCTTCGATCTACGCACGGATCCCGACGAGCAGAAAAACCTCGGGGAGGCCGCGTGCGGAGCGCTGCCCCTCCTCGCGCGCTCGCTCTACCATGTGATGCCGAACGTCACCCCGCCGGGCCGCCCCAAGGTCAACTGGGGCAAGTGAACCCGGCGCCCGCGTGACGGTCGGGACGAGGCGCTCATGAACGAGAGGTTTTTCCTGCCCGCCCTCGCGACGGCGCACTCGCACGCGTTTCAGCGCGCGATGCGAGGCGACGCGCAAAGGTCTAGTCCACGCTTGGGGGCTACGCTCGGGCAAGCCGAGCTACGCCCCCAAACCCCCGGTCCTTCGGGTACGGATGATTTCTGGTCCTGGAGGACGTCGATGTACGCGCTCGCGGACACGCTCTCGCCGGAGAGCATCCACGCGATCGCGCGCGTCGCATACCGCGAGCTTTACCGCGCGGGCGTGCGCACCGTGGGCGAGTTCCACTACGTGCACCACCAGCCGGGCGGCGCGCCTTATGAAGATCGCGTCGTGCTCGCCGATCAGGTGATCCGCGCGGCGAAGGTCGAGGGGCTCCGTATCGCGCTCCTCCGGGTCGTCTACACGCGCGCCGGCGCAGGCAAGGCGCCCGAGGGAGCGCAACGGAGGTTCAGCGATCCGGATCTCGATCACGCGCTCGCCGACGTGGAGACCCTCGCGTCGCGGTGGGCGCACGATCCCGACGTGCGTATCGGCGTCGCGCCGCACAGCGTCCGCGCGGTGCCGCCCGATTGGCTCGGCCCGATCGCGGCGTTCGCGGAGGCGCGCGGGATGATGGTGCATGCACACGTGGCGGAGCAGCCTGCGGAGATCGCGGCTTGTCTCGCCGAAACGGGCAAAAGGCCGGTGGAGCTCCTCGCCGAGCGTGGCGTGCTTTCGAATCGTTTCGTGGCGGTGCACGCGACCCATCTCGCGCCCCACGAGCCGCGGCTCCTCGGCGAGGCGGGCGCATTCGTTTGTCTATGCCCGACGACCGAGCGCGACCTCGGCGACGGGCTCCCGGACGTGACGGCGCTCGCGGGCGCGGGGGTGCGTCTCTGCACGGGGATCGACAGCCATGTGATGACGGCGCCGCTCGAGGATCTCCGCTGCGTGGATCTCGGCGAGCGCCTGCGCACCGGCAAGCGGATCGCGCTGCGTGGCCAGGAAGAGCGCACACCGGCCGAAGAGTTATGGCGGGTCGGCTCCGAGCTCGGGGCGCGGGCGTGTGGTTTTTCCGAGGTGGGGGGCACCATCGAGGTGGATCTCGAGGCCCCCGAGCTCGCCCTCGTGCGTCCAGGGCTTCGGCTCGACGCCGTGGTGTACAGCGCCAACACTGGAATATTCCGTTAGCATTGACGGACAACCGTGGTCATACGAATGACCACAAGTCGGAGGGGCAACTCGTCGTCACCGCTATCCTCATGCAACTCGCTTGCATCAGACATCGTAAACTCTGTGGCATGAACCACGGGGGATGGGACGGCGATTGGTGAAGTCGCCTTAAATTATCAGGAACCTCGCATTTTCAAGCTCCCGCCCGAGACAGATGCGAGCCCCGTTGCCCTGGAGATGACGTGGTCCATGACTGCAATTCGATTGCAGTTGATATGAGCGTGGTCATTACACGTCCCGGCATGGAATCGATTTTCGAATCGATTTCGCTTGAATGAAACGGGGCGGGGCCTGTACATTGCGGCAGTCCTTTTTTTCCGTCAGCAAGGAGAGCCGCATGCGCAAGTTCCAATACACTGTCGTTCTCGGGAGCCTTTTCTCCGCCTTCGCGCTCCTCGGCGCGGGCTGCAGCGCCGATTCGACCGAGATCGGTGAGGGTGTCGACGTCGGCTCGGAGACCGAGGCGGCCGGGACGCCCCTGGTGCGCACCTGCGGCACGCACGAGATGACGATGGAGGAGGCGGCCCAGGTCGAGGCCGAGTTCGAGCAGCTCGCCCCGTGGAAGGACAACCTCAACATCTCCCCCGCGGTCGTCATCAACACCTACTTCCACGTCATCAACAACGGGACGAGCGCGTCGCAGGGCAACATCTCCGATGCGATGGTCGCCGATCAGATGGCGGTCCTGAACGCCGCGTACGTCGGCACGGGCTTCAGCTTCAAGCTCGTCACCACGACCCGCACGACGAACTCCACGTGGTGGACGGCGGGCTACGGCACGACGGCCGAGACGAACATGAAGAATGCCCTCCGCCAGGGCACGGCGGACGACCTCAACATCTACACGAACAACCCCGGCGGCGGCCTGCTCGGCTGGGCGACGTTCCCCTCGAGCTACAACTCGGCCCCGAAGAAGGACGGCGTGGTCCTCCTGTACTCGTCGCTCCCCGGCGGCAGCGCGGCGCCGTACAACCTCGGCGACACGGGCACGCACGAGGTCGGCCACTGGATGGGCCTCTACCACACGTTCCAGGGCGGCTGCCAGAAGACGAACGACTACGTCTCGGACACGCCCCCCGAGAAGTCGGCCGCGTACGGCTGCCCCACGGGCCGCGACACCTGCGCGGGTGGCGGCCTCGACCCGATCAAGAACTTCATGGACTACACGGACGACGCGTGCATGGACCAGTTCTCGCCCGGCCAGGTCGCGCGTATGGATTCGATGTGGATCTCTTACCGCCAGGGCAAGTGATCACGTGATCACGGGCCTTCGGGCCACGTGACAAGAAAAGCCCCGCTTCCGTCGAAAGACAGAGGCGGGGTTTCTCTTTTCGAAACCACGCGGGCTACGTGGAAAGGTCCACGCCGCGATCGACCACAAAAAGCAGCTCGATGCCCTGATGGGCGCCCTCCTCGGCCAGCGGGCCGACGCGGACACGGGGGCGCGCAGCAAGGCCGGCAAGATTCGCACGTCGACGCTGGCCGTCCTGGGCCGCTTCCGCGGAGCGCTCGGCGACGAGGTCGAGGTCAACAAGGCCCTGCCGAGGGACCTCGACGCCCAGGTCTTTGGTCTCTTCGACCAGCTCGCGCAGATGCGCGCCGACGCCCTCGCCGGCAAGAAGTCCCCCACGCCCGCGCCCGCGACGCCCAATACGCCCTGACGATCCACCCCGGGGCCGATCGATCGGGCAGCGGTGGCATCGTGGGAACCCTCGCGTCCGATCGCGCGGGCTTCGGGGGGATGCGCGTCATCCCCGATGCCCGATGGATGGGACTTGGGGGGCAAGACCATCCTGTCGGTGTGCGATCGGTCGGGGTAGGGCGGGGTCCGTGCCACGAGAGCGGACGAAGAATGTCCGTGCGTCTTGTCTCTTGTCTTGCCCGACCCGTTCGTCTTCCACGAACATTGCCTCCAACTCGTCGGAGGAGGGGCGAATCATGGAAAGACGAAACCTCTTCGCTGCGATGCTCGTCATCGCGGCGCCGGGCATCTTTTTGCCTGGATGTTTGTGGTCGTTCGGCAATGACGAAACGGCAGGCCGCATTTGCGCGTCGCCGTTGGAGGGGGGCGAATGGTGCGTCCCGTCGAGCTACGATCCCGGGAGCGCATGGAACGACGCCGCCGCGCATGGCTCTCGTCCCATTCAGATGTGGGCGGAGCGGCCGGAGGGGATGACACTCGAAGCGCTCGTGACGAGCCCTGGCCATATGGAGCGGTGGTTCGAGGACGTTCACAAGGCCCTCGGACACGTACGGGACGAGCAGCGGAGCGCCGAATCCTACCAAAGCAGCATGGATGGCCAACTCGACGACCTGCTCCGGGCGGCCCGTAGCCATCAAATGCGAATCCTCCAGCAAGATGGGGTCGACGCCGTGGGTCATTTCAAGGCAGCGCTCACGGAGAAGGCCAGCGCGGAGAAAGAGCCTCTCGTCGCCGAGATCGCGGAGGATAAGCTTTCCATCGGCGCCGTGCAGGGAATCCTCGATCAGGTGACGCTCGATGTCGGCCCGCTCTCCACGGAATACGCGGCCCTGGCGGTGGACTTCGTGGCGTATCGGAAGACCGAGCCCGTGGGGACGGCCACGTATATCAAGCTCGCGGCCGATGCATCGAAGGCGGCGCTGGATGCCCTCGACGAGATGGAGCAGACGATCCTCGAAACGGCGCAGGCAACGAGCGCGGCGCCCCGAGACTTCGCGCTCCGGGCGATGAAACTCGCGGCGCAGATCCAGCAATTCGAGATCACCTCGCAGGAAGCCCTCGCCCCGCACGCGGATTTCATGGCCACGCATGGCGCGGCGAACCCGGATATGACCTCGGCCGCGATGCGCTCGATCAACGCGATGCTCGGATACGTCGAGCGGCGTATTGCTCGCAGCGACCGGGCGGCGATCTCGCTCCTCTTCGGCGTCGTGATGCGGAGGCAAGCGCTCGTGTTGCTGGGCGAGACTCAACCCGTGCGTGATCAGGTAGCGGAGGCGAAGCTCACCAAGGCGGAGGCGACCTTTTACGAAAGCGCGAAGGCGCAGGTGCTTGCTTTCGAGAAGGCGCCGCCCCAGGGCGTGAAGTTCTCGCTCCCCTATCTCGCGAAGCGGTACGACGAGATCACGGCCTTTTTGCAAATGCGCGCGCTCTGCGAGCTGCCTTCGTCATCCTGGCGCGAGGCCGGCTGCGCGGCGATGCGTCCGCATTTCAAGGCCGCGGCGACGTTTCGGGCGACTACGTTCCCGGGGCTCATCCAGACCGGGCTTTCGACGATGAGGGCGCAAGGCGTGGGCTCCGGCTTGCTCGACGCAGCGGGAGCGAAGCTCGCCGCGGGGGACGTGAAGGGTGCTGCTGTTTTGCATGATGCCGCCTTGCGCGGCGCGGAGGGGACATGAAACGTTATCTTGTTTTCTGGATCGTGGCGCTCGTGCTGATGTCGTATTCCCCTGCGCAGGCGGGGACGCCGTACGATATTCACTGGGTTCGTACGGTCAGCGACCCGAAATGCGAGACGGCCGAGCTCGGGAGGAATAACGGCACCGCCTTCTTCCAGGTCAACGAGACTCCGCTGCCGACGTACAACCTTCCGGGCAGCCTGATGACGCACGCGGACGGCTCGCAGAGCGCCGTTGCGGACGCGGGTTTCGATTCGGTGCTGCTCCGCGTCGGATCGAATGCCTTCTCTTTTGGGGTCTGGAATTCCACCGGGAGTGATCTATGCGTGCAGTCGCGCGAGATCGTGACCCTTGTCTCGGCCTCGCTCGGAATCGAAAAGCCGCTCTTCAACGTCCGGCGCGAGGGGACCGCCTATTTCGGCATCTCTCCGGTGTCCCTCAGCCTTTCGGAGATCAACCCGCCCCTCGCGCGCGACATCGTGAACCTGGAAGCTGAGATCGCCGCCGAACGGAAATGGCTCCTCGAAAACGCCTCGAAAGCGGCGGGCCTCGCGGCGCGGCTCGACCTGCTTCAGCAGCTCGACACGGAATTGCATGATCTCGTGTCCCGGCCTCTCGACGAGATCAGTGAGGTCGACCTCGACGCGATCCTGGACCGTTATGAAGGCGTTGTCGATGAGGCCACGCGGGCCTCGCTGGAGCAGCTCCTCGCGGATCTGAAGAAGAGCGTGCAGGATTTGAAGGACGAGCTTTCGAGCTTGCTCGATCAATTCGGCGCGCAGGCGGATGCCGTGGCGGATCTGGTGACGCAGGGTGCGGAGGCCGCGGGGTTTACGCCGGACGATCCGTTCGGGTATTCGCTCGGTCCGGGGGATGTGCCGTGGGTAGAGATTCCCGACGTGTCGGGCGTCTCGGGGGCATTTGATCCGGGGAAGGACCCCTATGCGGCGTATGCGGATGCGGTGATCGAATCGCTCTCGCAGGACGTGGAGGGCGGAAAGGTGGTCCTGCGCGGGGACTTCGTG
Source organism: Polyangium sp. (in: bacteria) (assembly GCA_031374535.1). GTDB lineage: Bacteria > Myxococcota_A > Polyangia > Polyangiales > Polyangiaceae > Polyangium. The sequence goes on along the minus strand of JANMGF010000814.1, from coordinate 3,356 downwards.
ACGAACGTGCGGGCCTGGCGCGCGAATACGGCGGCGATCGAGAAGGCGCTGCTCGCGCGGGTGAGTGTTTCGCAGGCGGAGACGAGCGCGTTCTTGAAGGCGCAGATCCGCGTGACGGATTACGTGCGCAAGTACATGGATGCGTCGGATTGGTTCCTGGATTCGCCGATCCCGCCGGATGTTCGGGCGCAGGTGGATGGGGTCCTGAAGAATGCTTTCGCCGAGCTGGCGGAGGAGATGAAGGACAACCTGAACCAATGGGACAGCTTCACGTTGAACCTCGAAGAAACCGGGCTCGTCGAGATGATCTGCGCATTTGGCGGGGCGGTCTCCACGGTGGGCGAGATAGCGCAGCCCTATGTCGAGGTGATGCAGACGTTGGTGCATGGGACGACGCGGATCGGCATTGGATTCGTGCCGTATGCGGGGTCGGCGCTCGACCTCTGCGAGGCGGTGACGGGGAAGATGTATTGTTTGCCCGGGGGGAAGAGTCTGACGGACGAGGAGCGGGTCGGCTCGGCGGTGGGCTTCGGGTTCGGGCAGATCATGAAGGCGTGGGCCGGGATCAAGACGGTCGGCGTGAAGCCAGGGGCGAAAATCGTCGCGGCTGGCGTGCTGAACCTCGGGGAGGAGTTTGCCCAGGCGCTCAGGGCGAGTAAGGTCGACCAGTGGAAGGGTCTGCGCCATGCCGCGACGAAGCTGCCGATGGAAGACTTCGAGAAGAAGGCGGGGCTCTACTTGATGAAGAATGAAGGACGGGCGATGCTTGGGGTGGGCGATGACGGGGTGCGGTCTGCGATCGGGATTCCGAAGGGCGGAAACGGCGTCCCCAAAGGTGTCGCCCAAGCCCCGGACTTCCTCACGGTGACGAAGGAGAACCTGCTGGCTTTGAGCGAGGTGAAGGGTGGTGACATGCAGGTGCAGGTCGGAACGGCAGTCCAACAATTGACGAACGGCATGAAGAAGCTGAAGGAGCTGAGCCTTGACGGTAACGTCACGCGCCTTGAGCTGATCATGAAGAAGGGAGCGGTAATGGACAATCCCGACTATGGGGTCGTCGAGGGCGTCCTCGTCAAGTTCTCCGACGGCCCGAAGCGCATCGAGGGTCACGTCATCCGGGTGATCCAGCTATGAGCCACGATGAGATCGATGCGTGGTTGGAAAGGTACCGCGCGGCCGGCGGGTCTGTCTTGAGCGGGAGCGAGCAGCCGGCCTTCACAGCGTGGTGTGACAATGCCGACCGGGCCGAGGCCTTCGTGGCGGCCTTGGCCGCGCTGGATGAGAAAGGTGCGCCTTACGGCGCGGAGTTCGGCGAGCTCGGGGCGGAGGAGAGCACTCACACGCTTGCTCTTGAGGACTTGCGGATGCTCTCGCGGGCGCACCTCAGCAAGAAGACAGCCGACATCAAGGCTTATGCTGGAGTCACCCTGCGTTCAGGGCAGTGGCTTGAGGAACAGCTCGAAGTCCGTACGGACGCGCGGAAGGTCTGGTGTTGGGAAGAACCGATGGAATTGTCGGTCTATGATGCGTCGTACCTCTTTCCCATAAGAAAGGACCTCGTCCTCGGCGCGGGGCCGCACGCAGCGCCCGTCGAGGCGGCGGCCATTGCGGTCCACACGCAAGCCGACGTGGAGCACATCCTCATCGGGCTCTGCAGCCCGGACGCGGGGCTCGTGACCACGGGCGCGGCCTCGTTGCACGGGTCCTGGGTGGCGCACCTGGAGTCCAACGCGACGTACCACGCCGACGCCGCGGCCGTCGGTCGCGACCTCGCAATTTCATGGGTGCACCTCCACGACGGGTACAAGATGGGGATCCTCGCGGGCCTCCCCCTCGACGAACTCGCCGCACGCGTCGAAGCCGCGCCCGAAGGAGCGCGTATCGGAGTCGCGACATCGTTCGAGGGCATAAACATGCACGGGATGGAGGACAACCAAACGCGCTTGGACGAGCCTCAGCGCGGCTACTTCTCTCCGCTCCTACGAAAGGGCGTGCGCCCGATCCGACCCGGCGACGAGGGGCTGACCCGTGAGCAGGTCTTGCGGGCCCTCGCCACGCCACCGAATACGCTTCTCGACGCGCTCGAAGCGTCGGCGTCCGCCCTCCGCGACGACGTGTGGCACGCGGCCGAGCCGCTGGCCCGCAAGGCCATTGAAATGAAGCAGGCAGGAGGGCCGACGTACGAGGTTCTTCACACGGTCGAACACCGGCGCCTGATCGAGCAGCACGCCCCCTACCACGTCCGCCGCCTTCCGAAGGGAGGCGTCCTCCTCGCGACGCACCCATTCCGCACGCTCTGGCCCCTCTGGGCGGATGCGCTGCGTCTCCTCGGGATTCGGCCCTGAGCGCGGGAGAAGACCCCTCCCCCGCCTCGCTGGGGCTTTGCCCCAGGCCCCACCAGGGCTATCCGCCCCTGGACCCGGACCAGCGCAAGCGCTGGACCCTTCGTCGATGAACTGCGCAACGCGCAGTTCATCGAACAGGCCAGGTCAAGACCACCCACGACCCTGCCAACCAAGACAGCCGCGCCGCCGGTTCTGCTGGCAACGCGGCCTCTTCATCGGCCTGTTTGAAAAACTGCGCGGAGCGCAGTTTTTCAACCCCGCGTCCAGGGCTGGCCCTGGTTCGGGTCGAGGGGCGAACAGCCCCCGCGGGGTCCGGGGCAGAGCCCCGGCTCCCACGCCTCCCGATGAGACCCATGCTCAGGTCGACCGACAGAGGCGGGGGGGCTTCTTATTGAAACTGCGGACGTTTACTCCGCGTTGTCCTTCGGCCCCTCGTTGTACGAGCGCGGCCGGTGCTTCGGATCGACGCCGCCGTGTTTCTCGCCATTGTCGAGCGTGTCGATCGCGAGGTGCGCGAGCCACGTCCCGGGGTGCTTCTCCGCGAGCGAGCGCAAAGCGTCCTCGTGCTCCGTCAGCTTCTTCTCGTCGTAGAGGCACTGGAGCGCGAGCGCGATGAGGCCGATCTCGTTCGGGCCCTCGTCGAAGCCCCGCTCGTAATGCGGCCACGCCTCGTCCGCGCGGCGCATGCGGCAGAGCGTGTCGCCCGTGTACACGTGCGCCATGGCCCAGTCGGGCGCGAGCGCGAGCGCCTCCTTGCTCTCGGCGAGGCGCGTCTCCATGTCCCCACGCGCGCCCTTCATCACCGAAAAGTTGAGGTGCGCCTTGGCCGACATGGGCACCGCCTCCTTCGTCGCCTCCCAGAACGTGAGGTCGGAGCGGTAATCCATCGCGTGCGTGTATGCCTTGACGCATTGGAACACGAAAAACACGCTGAAGAGGGCGGGCACGACAAACGATAGACGCGCCCGCGACGCGAGGCGCTCGTGCAAGGCGGCGAAGGCGAGCGCGACG
>JANMGF010000804.1:0-14620 GCA_031374535.1 Polyangium sp. (in: bacteria) | reverse complement strand
CGGAGGCGAAGGCAGCGGTTCCGGACGCCAAGGCAGCGATTCCGGAGGCGAAGGCAGCGGCTCCGGACGCCAAGGCAGCGATTCCGGAGGCGAAGGCAGCGGCTCCGGACGCCAATGCAGCGATTCCGGACGAAAAGCCAGCGGTTCCGGACGCCAAGGCAGCGATTCCGGACGCGAAGGCAGCGGTTCCGGACGCCAAGGCAGCGATTCCAGAGGCGAAGGCAGCGGTTCCGGACGCGAAGGCAGCGGTTCCGGACGCGAAGGCAGCGGTTCCGGACGCGAAGGCAGCGGTTCCCGACGCGAAGGCAGCGATTCCAGAGGCGAAGGCAGCGATTCCGGACGCCAAGGCAGCGGCGCCAGACGGCAAGACCGCCGTGCCAGCAGGCAATGCCACGGCCCCGAAGCCGGGCGAAAAACCTGCGATCCCCGCGGGCGCCGCGCCCCCCGCGGCCCCGAAGCCGGACAAAAAACCTGCAATCCCTGCGGGCGCCGCGCCCCCCGCGAAGCCCGGCGCCGCCCCCGTCGTTCCTGGCAGCGCTGCCGCGCCGGCCGCACCGAAGCCCGGCACGCCCGGCGCGAAATGGCCCGGCTCGGGCTCCGGCAGCGGCGGCAAACCCAACGTCTAACCGGCGCCGGCGGTAAAGTCGACGCTCTGCCGGGATCCACGCCCGATGGATCCTCTGACCACCTGGATCAGTCGTGATCCACCCCCTTTCCCCCACGCAACCCTCGATCGGCGGCCCATTCGGGCACCTCCGTCCCTGGTATGGCCATTGCAGCTCTGCGGGCGATGTCCATGAACCGGAACACTTCCTCTTCTCTCTTGCCTTTGCTCGCCGCGAGCTTCTTTTTCGCCGGCTGCGACCAGAGCGCTCCCGCCGATGAAGACGCGGGCCCCGATATCGCGGAGGTCCGCGCCACGGGCTCCGACATTGCCGAGAGTTATGCGCTCGAGGACGACCATTACGTCTCCCCCATCCTCGACGCGCCCAACCTCGCCTCGCGCGTGGGCGTCATGTTCGAGATCGGCGGCGTCGATCCCGGGATGGATGTGACCCTCTCGGCGCGCGGCATCGCCGAGGACGGCACGCCCGGCCCCTGGGTGCCCCTGCAGCTCACCTGGCAAGAGCAGACCTTACGCGTCGCCAAGGCGGATCTGGAGGCCCTCTCGGCCGGCGCTCAGATCCGCGTCCCTGCGACGGTGGCGTCGATGATCGAAGAGATCACCATCTCGGCCCTCGTCCCGGAGCCCGCGCCGATCGACAATGCGAAGGTCCAGGGCGCATTGCCCGAGTATCTCACCGGCGCCGGCGTGCGTTCGCGGGCGCAATGGGGCGCGCGGGCCACGAAATGCACCGACCTCGACGGCAAGAGGACCCGCATGGCCGTGCACCACACCGTCTCGATGCGCACCCCCTTGTCGGGCGGATACGAGGCGCGTCTGCGCCAGATCCAGTCCTTCCACATGGACACGCGCGGCTGGTGCGATGTCGGGTATACCTTCCTGGTCACCGAGAATGGGACCGTCTGGGAGGGTCGACCCATGCGGTTTGTCGGGGCGCATGTCTTCGGCGAAAACTCCGGGAACATCGGGATGAGCTTCGTGGGTTGCTTCCACACGAGCGGCTGCGGCGGCCTCGGCGACACCACGCCGCCCCCGATGATGATCGACGGCGCCGCGAAAGCGCTGGGCGCGCTGGCGAAAGAGCACGGGATCTCGATCTCGACGAGCTCGCTGAAGGGCCACCGCGATCACCCGGAGGCGGGCACCTCCTGCCCGGGCGATTACCTGCACCAGAAGCTCTCCCAGATCCGCGAAGCGAGCGCGAAGTTCGCGAGCGACGCGCCCTCCTGCAAGTCGAAGTTCACCGATATCTGCGGCAAGTGGTTCGAGGACGACGTCATCTGGCTGGCGAACGAGGGCATCTCCAGCGGATGCGCTTCGGACGCGTTCTGCCCCGACACGGTGATCACACGCGAGCAGATGGCCGCGTTCCTCACGAATGCGCTCGGCTTGCCCCCGGGGCCCGACGTGTTCGCGGACGACGAGACCTCGCCTTTCGAGAATGCGATCAATGCGGTGGCGGCGGCGGGCATCACCAGCGGATGCAGCGCCGATGGCAAGATGTTTTGCCCCAAGACCGAGGTGACACGCGGTCAGATGGCGGCGTTCTTGACCAAGGCCTTCAAGCTGCCGCCCTCGTCGCTGAACGCGTTCGGCGATGACGACAGCGACATGTTCGAGGCGTCGATCAACGCGGTGGCCGCGGCCGGAATCACGGCAGGATGCAACGTGGACGGGACGAACTTCTGCCCTGGCAACAAGGTCACGCGGGCGCAGATGGCCGCGTTCCTGCGCCGCGCGGTCGAATGACGTCGTCGGACCTCGCTGCCGCCTTGCGTCAGGGCACCTGAACCGTCACCTGCCCCGGAAACGAGATCTGAATCACGCCGCCCCACATGCACATCAGCTTCGAGCTGTTGTTCAGGGCCGGCATGTTCGCCACCAACACCGTCGGCGCTCCCACGATCCACGGCGCCGGCGTATTCGGAATACATGGCATCGGCGTCAGCACGCCCATCGCCGCCGCCGTCGCCGCCGCGACCATCGGATTCGCCAGGCTCTGGCACATCCCGAAGGGCAACACGTTCAGCATTGGCTTGCCGTCCATGATGTTCGCCAGCGGACCCGCGCTGTTCAGCGTCCGGTTCAGGGGCAGCACCGTCAGCGAGCTCGGCGCCACGCCGAAGCTACATTGCATCATCGCGCCCATGCATACGTGCTGACCCATCGTTACTCTCCCGCGAGCTTGTTCACGATCTTGTCGAAGAAGGACTCTTTCTTTTCCTCCTTCGCCTTCGGCGCGCCCTTCTCGTCGTACGTGACCGCCTCCCCGCGCAGCTCCCCGTCGCGATACGTGGCTTTCCCCGTGAGTTTCCCCTTCTCGTCGTACGAGAAGAAGTCGCCCTGCTTCTGGCCATCCTCGTACATGGTGCGCTCGCGGACCTCGCCGTTCGGGTGGTACTCGATCACCTCCCCGTGCAGCTTGTCCGCCTTGTAATGCGCTTTGCGCACCGGCTTGCCCTTGCTGTCCAGGAAAAGCGATTCGCCCTCGAGCTTCCCGTTCTTGTAAAACGAGCGGAGGACCTCTCTTCCCTGCTCATCGTACGAGACAAACGGGCCGTGCTGCTTCCCCTTCTCGAAATGGATCAAGGTCCTGAGCTTGCCGTCGTCGTAGAGGCACGTCGGCCCGTGCTGCTCGCCCTTCACGAACGCCACGACCTGTGAGATTTTGCCATTCTCGTCGAAGAGCTTCGTCTCGCCGTGCAGCACCCCCGTCTCGAACCTCGACCGCTCGATCTCACGGCCGTCGGGGTCGTACGTGATCGAAAGACCGTGGAGCTTGCCTTTCGCGTAAAACGCGCGGTGGGCGATCTTCTCCTCGCTCTCACCATACTGGACAAACTCGCCGTCCAGCACCCCGTCCTCCATCTGGAAGCGGGTCATCAGCCGGTCGTTCTCGTCGCGCTCTTCGTGGTCGGTCGGCATCGGGCCCCTCGCCTCAGTTGATCTTCACCATGCCGCCCTTCAGCGTCAGCATGCCACCGCCCTCGACCGCCGCCTGCGCGCCGCCCTTGGCCTTCAGCGCGATTGCGCCCTCGAGCGTCATGTTCGTCCCGCCCTTGGCCTTGAAATCGGTGCCGGCCTTCAGCGTCATGCCCGTCCCGGACTCGGCCTTGAAATCCGTGCCCGCCTTCATCGTGAAGGTCTGCTTGGCCTTGATCGTCACGCTCTTGGCCTCGATCACCAGATCGCCGTCGACCTTGATCGTGTAGTTCTTCTTCACCTTGAAATCGAGGTTCGCCTTGTTCGTGTGCGCCTCGTCTTTCACGACCTCGAGCGTACGTTTCCCCTTCACAGAGTGCGTCTCGTCGCCCTTGTCCACCGTGATCGTACGATTGCCCTTGGTGACCGTGAGGGACTCGTTCCCCTCCTCGATCGTCACCTTCCGCTCGTTCTTCACGTTCTTCGTGTAATCGTGGAGGACCTTCACGGTCCAGTCGTTCTCCACCTCGAAGAGCATGTCCTTCTGCGCGTGGGCGTAGAACTCCTCGCTGTCCTTCTTGTCCTCGAAGCGCAGCTCGTTGCCCGCGTCGCCCTCTTTCGTCGAGCGGCTCAGGATCGTGCTTTTCGTCTGCGAGCCCGGGAGCGCGTACGGCACCGTCTGCTCCGCATTGTAAACGGAGCCCGTGACGAGCGGGCGGTCCGGATCGCCGTCGATGAAACTCACGACGACCTCCTGCCCCATCCGCGGCAAGAACCACGCGCCCCAGCTCTTGCCCGCCCACGGCTGCGAGACACGCACGAAACACGAGCTCTTGTCGTCTTTCGCGCCTTTACGATCCCAGTGGAACTGGACCTTGATGCGCCCGAATTCGTCCGTCCATTGCTCCTCGCCGCTCTTGCCCACCACGACGGCGGTCTGCGTGCCGGGGATCGCGGGCTTCGGCGTGATACGCGGCGGGCGGAAGGTGGTCTTTTTGGGGAACGCCTCGAAGGTATTCGTATACCCCTCCTGGCTCCCGCGGTGCACGACGGAGAGCAGCACCCAGTCGGTGTTCGCGTCGTCCCGATCGTGCTCGTCGAGCTTGAAGCCATGGCCCGCCGTGAACGCGCGGCAAGTGGACGTACCCGACAAACGCACGGCCCGGGCCTCCTCGGCCTCGATGCGGAGCTTCGCGCGCGCGTCGCCAGGGCTCTTCTCGATGTGGCCGCCCGGGTACTCGAAGAGCTCGAGTTTGCCCGACTCGCCGGCCACCTCGGCGAGGAGCGACGTGCTCGGCATCTCGAAGTTGTAATCCGTCGCCGCGTACTTGCCCGCGACGATCTCCTCTTCGAGCGTGCACTCGACGACGGCGTCCTCGTCCGTCGACGTGGAGAACTGCTCGACGTAGCGGGCCTTGTCGAGGTTCGGGCACGGCACGGCCGACGCGCTGTCGTCGGTCAGCACCAGGATGTGCTTGCCGTCCTCGTGCGTGAAGTAGTAGTGAATGCCCTCGTCCTCCATGAGCCGCGACACGAAATCGAGCGCGGTCTCCTGGTACTGCACGCAGTAGGGGCGCGGCGTGTACGAGCCCTTCAGCGAATCCTTGAAGTGCTCCCCCGACGAGAAGCCGAGCTCCTGGAAAAGCGCCTTCAGGATGTCGGGCACGCTTTTTTCTTGAAAGATACGGCAATCGCTGGTCTTGCCGAGCAGCCAGAGCCACGGATGCAGCTCCGCCCGGTAACGCGTCTGCTTGCCGACCCTCCCGGCCTGGATGAAACGCGTGCAGATGCCATGGATGAAGCGTGGCTTCTCCTTGGCCATGCCTTGCACGGTCACCGTCACGCCCTTGCCGACGATCGCCTTGAAGTCGAGGGCCTTCTCCGGCGACACGAGCTCGAGCTCGAAGCGGAAGAGCCCCGAGATGCGCTCCTCGCCATGCAGATCGACGAGCAGAACGGCGTCCGCGCCGAAGGGCGTCGAGATGGCGATGCCAAGTGTGCCCTGCGGATAAGGCATGGAATTCGTGTCGAGCTTACGAGACTTCTCCTCCTTTCGGCAAGAGGCTTGATCTCTGGCGCGCGCTGCTCGAAGATCCACCTCGTGCGTTCCGGTGGTGGTTCCGATCGTGGTGACACGTGGCGATGACGTTCTTTCGAACGGGCCAGGGTCTCTTCTCGTTCGGCCGCCCGAGGCTCCACGGCCCCGACACCGCCTCTGAAATGCTCGTGCAAATGGCCGAAAAGCCGTGCGGTATGCGCTACCTGCGCGGCGTCCTCGGCGACGACGTCCCCAAGGCCACGCTCGACGGGCTCGACGACAACGACGTCCTGCGGTTGCTCCTCGCGCGCGTCGCGAGCGGCCGCGTCTCCTTCGTCTTCTTGCGCCCGAAGGACACGCGCGCCGAAGGGTTCTTCGTCGAGGGGGATGCCGCGGGCGCGATGGTGGGCCCCGAAAACAAGGCCGGCGACCTCCGCCCCGCGCCCGAGGTCCCGCCCGAGTATCCGGTGCTCGCGCGTGTCGAGAGCGACGAGGTCCTGGACTCGACGTCGAAGCTCCTCGCCGAGCTCACGGCCCTGCTCTTCGGGACGTTTGGTCGAGAGAAACGCGAATCGACCATCGGTCGCACGTACGTGCTCGTCGCGGGCGAGGAAGGCGCGCGAATTCAGCACGCCCGAAAGACGGTCGATATCGCGCTCGACGCCTCGACGTGGCCCGGCGGAGGGCTCACGCGGCCGAAGCCCTCGGTGCCCGTCGAGTTCAAGAGCGCCGCCAAGAGCACCGGCGGGGCGGCGCGATTCGCGATCGACAAACTCTCCGCCTCGCTCGGCCCGAGCGCGCCTTCGAAGGCCGGACGTCCCGCGCCCGCGATCCCCGAGACCTATGTGCACGTCGCGAGTGGCACCGCAGATGGCACAAAGAGCGCGATCACGTCGCTCGGGAAATCGTTCGCGGATCTCTTTCGTGCCGAGCCTTTCGTGCGTGACAGGCCCTCTCCTTCTCCTGGGCCCGACGCCACGCCGTGATCGAGCGCGCCCCCTGCTTCGGCACCTTCGTCCCCGTATCCGGCCGCACAGTCCCACGTTCCCGCGACTCTACCACTTGGCGCCTGTCAAGGATGAAGCGTGAAGACTCGATCGCTCTACCAAATCCTCGACGACCTCAACCGAGAAATCTACCTACCGCACATCCAGAGGCCGTTCGTGTGGGGCGAGGAGCAGGTCCGAAAGCTTCTCGACAGCCTTTTGCGCGGCTATCCGATTCAGACCTTGCTCTTCTGGCGCACGAAGGACGAAATCAAGGCGCGCCGCTTCATGGACACCGTGTGCGGGGACGTCGACCTGCACACGCTGTATGACGCGGAGGCCTGGCTCGATCTTACGAGCGGCCACGAGCAGGATGAAGACGGCTTCTGGTATGGGATCCGCTTTGCGAAAGAGTCGCCGGGACCAGCCTGGTACCGAATCGCCAACCTCCGAGGAATCAACAGGAAGATGAGCGGGCCCGCACTTGGGCGTCAGGAGGCACGTCGCATCGAACCTACCCTCACCGGCGCTCCAGGCGACGTCGAGTCCACACTTGTTAATCCTGAGAATGCGACGTAGGCGCCGATGACGTACCAGGCCGTGATATCAGCGTGACAATGAAGGGTCTGCCCAATCATGTAATGCACGCGACGTACATGCCTCCTCTCCTTCGGCTCAGGCCGTCCCGGCCTCCGGTGGGTGGGCAAGCTTGTGCCGAGGGGTGAGGGGTGGCATGCTGCCGCAAAGGCATTGCGCGACGGAGAAACGCATGGAGAAGCGAACCTTGGATCAGCTCGAAGCGGCGCTCGATGCGGTCAGCAGAGACTTGGCCCCGCGCGTCGAGGAACTCGCGCAGAAGAGCACCGCTGGCGCCCTCACGCCTGAAGAGCACCAGGAGTACGCCGAGGTCGTTCGCCTGAATGACACGCTCAGCCTCCTCAAACTTCAGGCCGAGGAGCTCTGGACCCTGCGCGCCGCGTCGTGAGGCGTTCGAGCGACACGCGGGAGTTGGTCCAGCGGCGCGCCCAGGGCGCGTGTGAGTACTGCCGTCTTCCCCAGAGCGCGTCGATTCTGCCTCATCAGGTCGACCACATCATCGGGAGGCAGCACCGCGGATCGGATGATGTCGACAACCTGTGTCTCTGCTGCATTCGCTGCAACCTGAAGAAGGGTCCGAATATCGCGTCGATCGATCCCGAGACCTCCGCCATCGTGGCGCTGTATCACCCCAGGCGGCAGTCGTGGGGAGAGCACTTCTCGGTGGGGTCGGACGGAATTGTCCATGGGATGACGGCCGAGGGGCGCGCCACCGTGCAGCTCGTCGAGATGAATGACGAGGATCGAGCTCGTCTGCGCGTGTTGCTGTTGCGGCGTGGCTGGCGTCCTTGAATCGATGCGTTCCCCGCCGCGAGGTCCGCATCGCCGAGCAGAATCTCGCAGGAGCGGCTCTTCCGTTGACAGCCCCGGCCCAGCGTGATGCCATGATCCCGTAGGATCTTTCGCAGATGAGCGCCGAAACGACGGGCTTTGGTCACGTCATGCTGGGACGCCCGCGGCGCCTCGACCGGCACGGCATCCTCGCTTTTTTGCGCAACGTCGCGCTCGATCGCCGCGGCATGCTGGAGCTGCGGCGCCTGCTCGCCGACGAGCTCCACCGCTCCTCGATCCACCACCTCCGCGACGACGTCGTCCTCGAGCAGCTCGCCGAACGGTACGTGCGTGGCTCGCTCTCCCTCGTGCTCGTGCGTCCGCGCGACGTCGAGCTCGAAGGGTTTTTCGTCGAGGCCGAGGTCGACGCGACCCTCGTCGGCCCGACAAACGAGGCCGGCGACCTGCGCCCCGCGCCCGAGGTCCCGCCCGAGTATCCCGTCCTCGCGCGGGTCGAGTCCGATCAGGTCCTCGACGCCACGTCGAAGCTCCTCGCCAAGCTCACCGCATTACTCTTCGGGACCTTTGGCCGAGAAAAACGCCCCTCGACCCTCGGGCGCGAGCTCGTGCTCCTCGCCACGGACCAGAGCAGCGGCGTGAAAGCTTCGGTGGACGGCGTCGACGTCACGATTGGCCTCCAGCTGCACCCGCAGGGAGAGATCCCGCGCCCCGATCCGCAGATCAAGGACGCCTACATCGCCGCGGCGGCCGAAATCGCGGCCGGGCCGCATCCGGCTGCCAAGGGCCTCATCGATCTGATCTTCCCCCTCGCGCGCGTCAATACCGAGCGTCGGTTCGACAATCCCGTCACGGGCATGTCGGTCAAGAACGACGCGCTCGACGGGAAGCCCGGCGCAGAAGCGGGCGGCGCGTGGGTCGAGATCGAGCTCGTCGACGACGGCGATCCGCCGAAGCCCCTCGCCGGGCAGCGGTATCGTATCGAGCTTCGCAATGGCAAGATCGTCGAGGGCACCCTCGATGAGAATGGCAAGGCGCGCGTCGAGGGCATTCCGGAGGGCAGTGGCAAGATCACCTTCCCGGACATCGATACGAAGAAATGGAAGCCCAACGACGCGGGCAAAATGTACGGGCTCGGGGGGCCGGCGCCCGGAGGCGCGAGCGGCGCCGCGGGTTCGTCCGTGGCCGAGGAGACGACCACCACCGAAATCGAGCTCCTCGACGACGGTGATCCGCCGAAGCCCCTGGCTGGCGCGCGATATCGTATCGAGCTCGAGAGTGGCGAGGTCGTCGAAGGGACGCTCGACGACCAGGGCAAGGCGCGTATCGACGGCGTCCCCGAGGGCAGCGGGACGATCACGTTCCCGGACATCGACGAAGGCCAATGGGGCCCGTCGTGACGGGAGGCGGCCTCCTCACGGCATTTTCTTGGTGATATTCCGGTATTTCGTCTTGCCGGCCGAGTTCTTGTACGCCTCCAGGATCTCCTTGCGGCCTTTCCCGGTGATGTACGAGACGTGCACCCAGCGATCGAACTCGAAGATCAGCTGATCGAAGGCGATATCCGAATCGAACGCGATCCAGTTGAAGACCTCCTTCACGGTCTTCCCCTTCACGGTGAAATCGGCCGCCTCGCCCTTCACGTGTTGTGAATCCGAGGCGCCGCCGATCTTCGTGTTCAGCTTCGTGCAGCGGAACCCGCTCGAGACGAGCACCGGGGCGCCGAAGTGCGTGCGGATCTTCTCCAGCACGTTGTCGCAGAGCGCCTTCAACGCCGCGATCTCCGCCGCCGAGGGCGTGTTTTTGATGCCCTCTTTCACGGCCGTCGAGGAGGAGGTCATTTCGGCGAGCGAGATGTTCGTGCTCAGCTTGCCGTCGGTCACGGTCCCGTCGTACTTCTTCGGCGTCGTCCCACCCCCGCCCGTGCTCGTATTCGAGCTCGTCGTGGTTTGCGTATTCGAGTTCGTCGTCTGCGAGCTCGTCGTCGTCGATTGCGTGGTGGTCGTCGTCGATTGCTTCGGGGTCTCGACCTGCTTCTCGGGCCGCGGGGTCGCGTCGCCGCGGGCCAGCGCGATGCGGTACAGGAACGTGATCGGATTGTAATGCCAGACCTTGGGGCTCGCGGGCAGCGGGACCTTCTTGCCCTGGGCCTCCTGCCACCAGATCGAGGGCTTCAGCCGATCCTCGAGGCCCCACGTGTTGAACCGCCCCTTCATCGCCGGGATGGCCTTCGAGAGATCCACGGCCCATTCGCTGATGAAGCGGCAGGCGTAGTTGCGCAGGTCCCTCGACTTCGGGTTCGTCTTGTAAAAACGGTGCAGCTCGTCGACGCTCAGGATCTCGTTCTCGTCGAAGAAGCTCCACGAGACGTCGTCCTGCTCCACCATCTTCAAGATGGCATCACAGTCCATGTTGAAGTCGTCATCCATGTCCTCGATCTTCTTCGCCCAGGGCAGGATGTTTTCTTCCGAGAAAATCTCCCAGTGGAGCATCCCGGTGCGCGCGCCGGACGAGCCATAGAGCCCCGACATCCACAGGACGTCGCCGGTCTCCACCTCGCGATCGAGCTTCACCACGCCGCCCTTGTCGAGCTCCTTCACGAGCGCCGGGTCGAGCTTCACGCCGCCGTCCGCGGGCGGCGGGGGCGGTTGGCAGAGTTTGCCCCACGTGGTGCCGCCCGGATCGACGCGCCCGTCCGGCTTCTTCGACCAGGACTGGAAGCTCTTGATCGCGTCCTTCGTCGCCTGATCACAGGCATCCTGGACGGCGCCCTTGTATTTGCCGTGCTTCTGAAGCCGCGTCTGGACCTTCTTCACGTCCGCCGGCTTGTTGATGCCGCCCTCGCCCACGGAGGCGGAGAGCGTCTCCGTCGACGCCGGCTCCGCGGCAGGCTTCGGCGCGTGGAGCCACGCGATGGACTTGAAGAGCTCGTTCGAGGCGTCGAGCTTCACGGCGCCGAGGTGCATGTACAGCGACCAGAACTTGTATTGCTTCTTCTCGTCGAGCTTCGTGAAGGTCACGGCCTCGTGGTACGACTGGAACCAGTCGCCCTTCACCGCGACGAACCCCTTTTTCCCCTTCAAACCCGCGTCGGCCGAGCGGGTCACGGTGACGTGTGCCCAGACGAACCCGTCCGCCGACACATACTTGTCCGTGACGAGGTCGACGCGGTCGCCCTCCTTCAAAACACCGACCTTGTCGGCCGATTTCGTCGCCTTCGCCCGGACGTTCACGTCCTGCGTTGCGCGATAACCGATCACCTTGCCGCGCGGGGCTGTCTTGTTCAGCGTCGCGCCGTCGATCTCGTGCTGGAGGAGCACGAAGCTCATGCTGCCGTAGGCCGTGAGCGCCTTTTTCGGATCCGGGGGCAGCCGCGCCGCGATGATCTTTCCTTTGTACGGCGCCACGACCGGATGCCCCTCGGCCACGTGCAGGTGCACCCCGCCGTGCCAGACCGTGTTCGCGCCGAGCGGGAAATACCCGCCTTTGCTCTCCACCTCGGTGTGCGCATAAAAGGCCGCCGTGTTCTCGGGCGTGGCGACGCGCGTGTCCTTCAGCATCACGGGGAAGCCGATCGGCGAGCGCCGCGGGCTCAGGAAATCCCCCTCGACGAGCGTGTACACGAGCGAACGCGTCCCGTCCTTCGAGGCCTTCGGCGACAGCTCGTTCGTCGTCGTGTTCTTGAGCGAATGGTCCGACTCGATGAGCTGGATGAAGCGCAGGTAGTTCGCCATCCCCGAGAGCACCTGGCAGCCCTCGGACCACGCGCCGGCCCGGTCGTCGGCGACGGTGTTCCTTTCACCGCCGTAATGCATGTTGATCGACGCGTTGTCGTGCGTGGTCGCCGCGCTCTCGCCGACGGCGCCGACCAGGGTCGCCTCCGTGATGCGGGTGCATTTCACGGTCGGATCCGGGTTCAGGGCGCGATAGCCCTTCTTCTTGATGTCCGCGTATTCCTTCACCCCCACGAGCGACCGGTAGGTGTAGTCCTTCTTGTGCACGGCCAGCTTGTACTTGTGCTGCCCGAGGAGGATGATCGCGGACGCGCCCGCCGAGGTCCATTCGGTCGTGCACTGGAACTTCGAGACCGCCTTCTTGCCGTCCTTCTTGTAGATCAAGAAGAGGCAATCGTCGTATTTCGTGTTCGTGCTCGGGACGGGCACCATGGTATCGAACTCGAACCCACGCGCGCCGAGGAGGTTCATGCGCCCCTCCTCGTCCTGGAAGTCGAGGTCGGGTTTGCCCTCGTTCCCGAACCGCTTCTGCGCGCGTTTCCACACGTCGCGAAGGTGATCATAGAGCTGCTCCTGCGAGTAGTTCTTCAGATCGAAGCTCGTCGTCGGCTCGCGGAAGACCACCGTCTCGCTCGGGCCGGACGTCGTCCCCTGGCTCTGGCCTTTGCCGCCGCAGAGCATGAAGAGCTGGTAACGCGCGCCGAGCGTCAGGCGCGAGTGGTCCTTGACCCAGGACTCCTTCGCCGCCGTCTCCCAGTTCTTCTCCTTGATGGCCTTGTTCATGTTCTTGAACTTGTCGAGGCCGGCGTTGCCGACCGCGAAGGCCAGGTTGATGACGAGCGCCCAAGCGATGGCCGGGTAATCGAGGTAGCTGTCCTTGTGCTGGTTCGTGTTCGGATGGCCGCTGTTGAAGAGCGAATCCGCCTTCGACTTCAGCACCTCGGCGCATTTCTTCCGCGCGGTCTCGACGCTGATCTGGCACTTCGTGACCGAGGCATACTTCGAGGCGTGCGGCGGTTTGTCGCTGTTGTCGTCGAAGTGATCTTTGCAGGCGTCCCAGTCCTTCTGCTTCTCCGACGCGGAGGCCGCGGCGCCCGTGCTCTTCACGGTCATCGGCAGCCCGTCGAGCACGCTCTTCGCGGTGCCGTCCATGAGCAAGCCGATGCCGATCGTCACGAGCCCGAGGTGGTCGCAGTACATGTGCGTGAGGCAGCCCTCGAACCTCCCGGCGAGGAGCGCGGCGATCTCGATGCATTTGTCCGCGCCGACGTCACGCACGGTCTTGCCGACATACGAGGATACGTCGGCCCAGACCCCGTCGAGCTCCGCCTGCGTGCAGACGTCGCCGCGCTCGGCCTTGAGTTTGTCGGTGATGTACGAATCGAGCTTCAGCGTCATGGCATCTTCTCGCGAGCGCCGATCAAATGGAGGGCTCGAACTGCGGCAGGACCTCGATCGAGTTCACGAGCTTCGTCCCTTCGGCCGAGCGCGCGACGAGCCGGACCCCCATTTGCGTCGCCGGCTTTTCCGGTGATTCGCCCGCCGCCGCCTCGTCCTCCGGGATCTCGGGCGGCTCGCCCCCACCCGCGGCGGCCTCCTCCTCCGGCTCCGGCTCCTCCTCCTCCGCTCCGGTCGGGGCTTTCGTGGCGCCCTTCTCCTCCAGCGCGTCGTCCGCCTCGGAGACGAACTCGAGGCTCAGGTCTTCGGCGTCGTCCATGGCCCTAGCTCCGATCAGAACCCGTAAAAGTCCGCGAGCGCCTTCTGCGTCGCCGAATCGTATTTCCCCGTCACGCTGATCTTCTGGAATCGCTGAAAGAGCTCGATCGCCGCCGTTGTCTCCTCGTCGAGATCCCCGGAGCGCGCGCCGCCGTAGAGGCCCAGGTTGTGGAGGCGCGTCTGCGCGCCGCGGACCGTGTCGATCGGATCGATCTCCCCGAGCGCGAGCGTATACGTCTGTTGCCTTCGCGGCAGCGTGAGCACGAGCTCCTTCTGATCCGCGGGAAGCTCGGCCTCGAGCAGCCCTTCCCCCGACGTCGTCCCCTCGATCTCGTGCTCGCCGTACTCCAGCCGGTACGGCTCGTCTTTCAGCGGCTCACGGTTCGCGGTGAGCCGGAGATGCACTTTGGTGCGCTCGCGATGGATGACGAACTTGTGCGCCTTGCCCGTCTCGATCGGCGACTGCCTTGGCTTCGGCTTCGGCACCGTGATCACGTCGCCCGGCGCGAGCACGTTCGGATCCTTGCGCTTTTTGCGCAGCGTGGCGTTCTCCGGCGCCTCCCATACCGTCTTCCAGGGAACGCCGTACTGCGCCGCAATGGTCGCGACGCACTCGCCCGCTTTGACCGTGTGTGTGATGCCGCCCATGACCACCCGTGAGGATGATACACGGCCCGAAACCGATCACTCCATCAAAAAGCCGAGCCGCGAAAACCGCAGGAGCTTCCGCTCGGTGATCTCCGCGAACACGTCCGCGTCCACGCAAGCCGCCCCGTTCATCTCCACCGAGACCACGCCCCGCCGCGCATCCGAGAGCGCCGCTTCGGCGAGCGCGGAGGCGCCGCGCGTTCCATCCATCCGCGAGAGCAGGGCCCGATCGAAAGAGTCGACCTGCACGCCCTCGTGCAGGAGGGTCGTGCAAAACGCGCTGCCCGTGCTCGCTTGATACCGCGCGAAGCCAAAGGCCCTCGGGTGTTTTCCCACCCCACGCGCCACGGGCTTCGGCGAGGCCCAGAGCCGGATCGCGCCTTTCGTGTAGAGCCCGAGCAGGTTCCGTGAGAGCCGCGCCCGCTCCTCGGCCTCGAACGCGACGAACCCGAGCCGCGCCCCGACCTCCTCGATGAGCGCGTCGAGCCAGAGCCCGCCCGGCGCGTGATCCGCGAGCGCGTCGAGCGCAGCCTTGAGCGTGGCCTGATCCGTGGCGATCGCCCCG
>JANMGF010000786.1:0-2307 GCA_031374535.1 Polyangium sp. (in: bacteria) | reverse complement strand
CTCGACCTCGCTCGTGACGAGCTTGCAATTGGCGTCGCAGAGGTCTGCGCCGGCGGGGTTTCCGTCGTCGCACTCCTCGCCGAGCTCGGGGTTCAGGTTGCCGTCGCCGCAGATGGGATCGGGGATGCCGCCGCCTTGCCCGCCAGCGCCGCCTTGTCCACCGGCGCCGCCTTGCCCGCCTTGTCCGCCTTGCCCACCGGCGCCGCCTTGTCCTCCGGTGCCGGAGCTCGAGGACGTACCGGTTTGTCGGGGCGGGAGCTTGTCCTCGCCGCACGCGACGAGCGTGAGGCCGAGCCACGCGGCGAGGGGCACGAGGCGCGAGGTCATTCGCTGTCGACGCACGAGTAGGTGATCTCCCAGCCGTTGAGGGTTGGCGCCGCGCCCTGGTTCGTCGTGGGGTTGAACGTCACGGAGAACTCGAGGAACGACTGCTGCGCGCCGGGCAGGCCGAGCTTGCCGTACATGTCGATCGGGCACGGCGAGGGGCCGGCCATCGTGCAGAGCTGCGTGTCGACGGGGATCGACCTGGCCGTCGCGAGCGTCGTGAACGCGCCGGAGAGCTGGGCCGCAGTCTCCGCGGTGCGCGCGGCGAAGACGAGGTTCGAGTCGCCCGGGGCCACGCTGCTGTACGCGAGCCAGCCCCACTGCACCTTCGTGCCGGCCGGGCAGCTCGCCTGGTAGACGTGCTTGAACGTTTCGGGTTCGTACGATCCGGGGCAACCGAGCTCGACGTCGATCGTCGCGCCCGCGTCGTTCAGGATCGTTTGGCACGTCGTCGGGCAGAGGTAGATATTCGTCGGGGCGACCGCGCTGTCGTAGTACCAGCCGTTCCCGCAGGCGGCCTGGGTGAGGACCTTCGCCAGGCTCACGGCGTTGCCGCTCGAGGCCAGGTACGTGACGGTCGCGTTGCCCGGATCGAAGAGGCCGGCGTTCGGGAGGTCGAACTCGCACGCGACGACGTCACCCTTGATCTCGAGCAGCGCGGAGAGCATCTGCTGCTGCGTGTCGCCCTGGTCGGAGACGAAGAAGGCCTGCGACGTGCCGCCCTTCTGCGCGATGAGGTTCATCAGCGAGACGTTCGCGTCCTGGATGCCGATCGCGTACGTGAGCACGCCGGCGTTGAGGTAGGCGTCCTCGGCGTACCCGGCGATCGTGGTCGGGTCGCTGCCGCAGGAGTTCGGGTAGCCGTCGGTGACGAACACGACGACGGTCTGCTGGTTGGGGTTCGCGAGCTGATACGCCTTGGCCCATTTTTCGGCGCCGGCGAGCGCGGGAAGGAGCGGCGTGTCCGCGGCGGGCAGGGTGGCGTTGATCTCGGTGAGGAGCTTCTGCTCCTGCACGTCGGTGGGCGCGGGGGAGGTCGTGAGCTTGGCGAGAGGGACGAGCGGGACGGCGCAGGCGTTGATGCTGCAGTTGGTGTCGTCGCATCCGGCGACGGGCTTGAAGTGCTCCCAGAAGCGCAGCGCGACGCCGATGCCGGCCGAGGCAGGGTCCTGGAAGAACGACTTCAGCGCGCCCGTGGTCTTGCCCCACCGATCGTTGGTGGTCATCGAGCCGGAGCGATCGAACTGCACGAACATGTTCACGGGGCGGATGGTCCGGCTCGTGACCGAGGAGCAATCGGGCGGCTCGCAGGCGTTGCCGCCGCTCGAGAGCGACCAGTTGTTCTCGCAGAAGCACTCCTGCAAGAACGGGTTCGCCGCCGTCTTCTTCGGCGGGTTGATCAGGATCTCACGGTTGCCGTTGCCGATGCCGCAGGCCGCCGCGTTCACGTTGATGCACTGACCGGCCGGGACGGTCTGCTGGATCAAGCACTCCGTCATGCCGGGGTGCGTCTGATCGGGCGCGCACTTGGGGTACTGCTGCGAGTTCGCCGGGAAGTGCACGAGGCGGATGGGGGCGAGGGCGTCGGTTTGTCCGTGGTTGCACACGGGGACGACGCCGTTGCACGGGACGCCGACGGTGAGGTCGACGCCGGGGCATTTCGGATCCGTCTCGCCGGGGAGCCACGGGACGCACGCGCCCTTCACGGGGCACGTCTCGCCGCAGAGGGACTTGACCTTGTCGACGCAGAGGTTGACCCACTTGCTCGTGCAGCAGTAGGGGCTCTGCTGGCAGATCGACGCCACGCACGCGTCACAGCCCGCGGCGAGCGGCGCGCCGGAGTAACACTTGTCGTGGGCGCAGGGCGGGTCGGTTTTGCAGTCGGCGCCGCACACGCTGTAGACCTTCTCGACACACGCGTCCGACCAGTTGCCGGCGACGGGCGCGCAGGCCTTGGGGCAATACTGGCCGTAGAGCGCGACG
>JANMGF010000781.1:0-2126 GCA_031374535.1 Polyangium sp. (in: bacteria) | reverse complement strand
GTTCGCCGGCTCGGGTTTCGTCCGGTAGAAGGTGTCGATCCACCCTTTGAGGTCCTCCGAGACGTAAAACGTGTATTCCTCGAGTTTGCAGCAGGGGTTGCCCTCGAGCGCTGCGATGTGGCTGTACTCGCGCTCCCGATCAATCGGGTGCATGGCCACGACGATCACCTCGGGGATGGCCTTCTCGGCGTAAAGCTCCGAGAGGCGCTGATCCACGTCCCACGTGATGTTCCCGGGCCCGCCCGGCCAGAACGCCGTGTGGCCGTCGTTCATGTACACGACGGGATATCGCGCGTCCGTTTCGGCGTATGCGCGCGGCAGGTACACGTGCACCTTGCGCGGGGCAAACCCCGCCGGGCCGATCGAATGAGCGTCGTAGGTATGGAAATAACCCGAGGGCTGGGCCTCGTCGTGCTCCCAGCCCTCCTGCCCGCCGAGGGTGAAGGGTTTCGTCGGCAGGGGGACGATGGGACCGCCGCCGCCGCCGCTTCCGCCGCTGCCGTTTCCGCCGCCGCTCCCGCCTCCGCTCCCGCTCCCGCCTCCGCCTCCGCTCCCGCTCCCGCTCCCGCCTCCGCTTCCGCTTCCGCTTCCGCTTCCGCTTCCGGTGGTGGTGGACGAGGACGAGGCTGTCGCGGCGGGGTCCTCCGGCTCGGCGGCCGGGGTGCACGCGAGGACCAGGGACAGGATGGGCACGAGGGGAGACGAGGAGCGGGGGATCACGGCAATGACCTCACTTCTTCGCGGCTTTCATGAGCTCGCCGATTTTCTTGCCGAGCTCGTCGAGCTGCGTCTTGTACGCGTCCATCTGCGTCTGGTGCTTGTCGGCGCGGGCCTTGGCTTCGTCCTCCTTGGCCTTGTCCTTGGCCTTGACCGCCTCCTCGACCTCCTTCGTCGCAGCCTCCTTCATCAGCCGCTCGTGCTCCATCAGCTTGCCCACGGCGATACGCTTGTTCACGACCACGCCCGAATCCGCGGGCACAAGGGCGATCACCTTGTCGTAGAACGCGACCGCCTTCTTGAGGTGCTCCTCGACAGGCGGGGCCTTCATGTCGCGGGCGCCGCCGCGCTGCGAGGAGATCTCGCCGAGCCACTTCAGCGACGCTTCGTCGTTGGGATTGAGCTTGACGGCCTCGAGGAAATTCTTCTCGGCCTTCTCCATGGCGTTCTTCGACATGTAGATGCCGGCGAGGCTCCCGTAGACCTCGGCCTTCTTCACCGCGTCGGGTTTGAACTCGAGCGTCTTCAGGATGGCCGCCTCGGCCGCGTCCATGTCGCCGGCTTCCTTGTGGCAGTGCGCCTTCTTCTCCCAGACCTTCTCCTGCTTCGGATCGGCCTCGAGCGATTTGCCGTACTCCTCGGCCGCCTTGGCGAATTCGTTGGCGATGAGGAAGTCGTCTCCCTTATCGAGATGAATCTTGGCCGGGCTCGGCGGCTCTTCCTTGCACGCCGGAGCCCCGGCGAGGGCGAGCACTGCGACGAACCCCAGGACCTTCGTACGAATCTTCATGCGCGACCCCTCTCGGCGACGGCCCGCACGCGGGGCGCGGCAGGTCAGGGCGAACGGCGCCCCATCCCGTTCGCTACACCTCGCGCGCGCCGCCCACAAGAGGTTTTTCGTTCGGTCCACGTCGGGTCCGTCCAGGCGCCGGTTTCGAGCGCGACGAGGCAAGCCCGTCGGGCAGGGAATGGCCCGGCATCCGGCTTGCCCCGGGAGGGCTCATGCGGACCCATCCCCCGCTCGATGTGCAAAGGCGTCCGCGGCGCGCGTGTTCGTTCCGGCGCAAGCCCCCCGGCGCCAATCGCACCGGAAAGTCCCCGCCGGTTCCGCTCGGGCGCCTCCTCCGGCCAGGGGTCGGGGTGAAGAGGTTCTTCAAGGATCTTTATGCGGAGATCCGCGAAGATCAGGTATCGACGGGAGCCGCGGCGCTGGCGTATTTCCTGATGCTGTCGATTTTCCCGGCCGCCATTTTCCTCCTGAGCCTGCTGCCTTATTTGCCCATCCCGGGCCTCGAGTCGGCGATCATGGACTTGCTGCGGGAGGCCATGCCGGCGCAGGCCGCCGAGCTTTTCACGTCCACGGTCGACCGGGTGCTGTCCGAGCGGCGGGGCGGGCTGCTCTCGGTCGG
>JANMGF010000709.1:0-3383 GCA_031374535.1 Polyangium sp. (in: bacteria) | reverse complement strand
CGACGCTCGAGGAACGCGACCACGCGACGGAAGTGGTCGAGCTCCTCCCGCGCGAGGTCGGTGAGCGCGCGCACGAGGCTCAGATCGTTGGGGTGCCGGACCACGAGCGAGAGCGCGTTGGTGGCCGCCTTCATCTCGCAGTGCGCGTGATCCCTGAGCAGGGTGGGCAGGTCCGCGAGGGCCGTGGCAGCCCAGCTTGGATCGGTCGGTCGGGTCAGGCAGAGCACGAGGCCCGAACTATGGCACGACGTCTCGGGGCGCAATACGCGCCTCGAGCGCTTCCGCCCGCGACGCGCCCGCGCTCCCTGGGGCGCTTCGATTCACGTGTCGCCGCTCACGCGCGTTTTCGTGAGGCCACTCGACTCGAGGTGATAGGTCAGGCCGATGGCGATCATCGTGGCGTTGATCGTGGTCGAGAGCGTCCGGCGGACGGAGACCTCCGCCGCGATCTCGGCGCCGATGTAACCGAAGCCGGCCGAGACCTGGTGGACGCCCGCGCCTTGATCGAAGCGGTAGCCGAGGCGGATCGGGTAATGATCGGCCGCGAGGTACTCGCCGCCGGCCATGACGCGCGCCGTCGTTCGGTTCCACGAATCGAGATCGGCGACGCCGTCGACCTCGACCGTGATGTCCTCGGATCCGTAGCCGAGCGCGGCGCCGATCGTGGTCGGCAGGAGCCCGTGATCCGGGTGCGTCAAGTTCTGGCCGACGACGCCGAGGTGCACCGACTCGGTGATCTTGACGGTGAAGCCCGCGTCGAGCGTGACCGTGTCGACCGAGGGAAGACGCTTGCCTGCTTCGTCGAGGAGGCCGCCCGACACGGCGCTGTAACGACCGCCCGCCTTGTCGTCGAGGGGACCGAAGCCGTCCTGGATCAGACGCAGGTACCGGCCGCCGAGGCCGATGAAGACGCGATCCCCCACGGGGTATGCGGCGGCGGCGCGCGCGTCGATGAAGCCGCGATCGAGGCCGTCGGGATCGATGATGCCGCCCGTGAAGGCGAGGCCGCCGGCGATGCGGGTCGAGGACGTGATCGAGTCGACGATGGCGCCGCCGCCGAGGGCGCGCGTTACTTCGGGCGTGAACTGCCCCATCGCCTCGATGTGATAGAGGCGCGTGAGGGCCATGTTCGCCGGGTTCGAGAAGACCGCCGTCGTGCCGTTGCCGAGGGCCCGCGTCGCGCCGCCCATGGCCAGGCTTCGCGCCGTCTCGTTCTCGCCATAGGCGTAGGCGAGCTGCGGGGCGAGGACGTTGTCCTCGGCTGCCGCGTCGGCAGCCCACGATCCGAACACGAACACGGACACGACCGCGGCGGCTCCCGCCCTGCGCACCGAAGGCATGGGGGGCCTTAGCCACATGTCGAGGCCCACGGCAACTTCTCGGACCACCTCGTACAGTGAGCCGGTAGCGACCACGGCCGTCGCGGGCAAACGCCGGAAATCATGGACTATCTTCCCTCTTGACGGACGGACGCATCTGCCAGTCCCCGAGGCTCTCGGGATCCCGGCGCGGCGCTCCTTCGGAACGCGGTCGTTTAGGCCTTCGCCGCGTGCCTCGCCGCGAGGGGCACGCGAATGGTCCTACGCGTCGGCGGGGGCAACAGAGAAAAAATCATGTGAATCCGGGCGGTTGGGCCCATTGTTGTCGTTGGGGATGGACTCCCGCCCGCTGCCGGTGCTACCTCCGGTTCGTCTTCGCCGTCGCCCCTGGCGGGGCCCGTCGGGACTCGGATTTTTCCTGACGATCGTGAGAGAAACCTCCTCAGGGCTTACGCAGGGGAGGCTTGATCCTGTATTGTCTCCGCGTTCCGTGATGAACCATTGCGCGCAGCTCGAAGAGCCCCTCTGGAAATGGGACGGACGACCCCCGAGGTCGACCCCCACCCCCGAGCCGGGTCAGCTCCGGGGAAAGCCGGCCTTCGATAACCCCCCGCGCTCTGTGGATATCCTGTGGACAAGCCGGGGGCTTTCTCACGGGATTCAAATTTCCCGTATCGATTCCGCACGATAGCGAGACGAAGCGCCGATGCGGGTTGTGGAAAAGCTGGGGGCGATCCTGGACAGGGATCGCCACGGCGGAGTATTCGCAGCGATTTCTGGGCAGCAATGACCAAGGCGAGAGACGAGTCGCGAGCGATTTTCGAACGGGCGATCGAACACACGCGCAGGCTCTCCCCTGCGACGTTCGATCAGTGGTTCGGCGGCGTGCAGTTCGACGACCTCACGGACGGGGTCCTCTCGCTCCGCGTCCAGAACGAGTTCGTCCTGGAATGGGTCAAGACCAATTTTTTGCCCACGATCACCGACAAGATCCGTGAGCTCACCGGCTGGAGCGTCCAGGTCGCCTGGACCATCGACCAGCACCTCGAGGCCCCCATCGCCAACGTTCCTCAGATGCCGCCCGTGCGCCCCCGCCAGCTCGTCGTGCGCCCCTCGACGAACCCGCCTGCGGCCCCCGCGGCCCCGACCGCGCAGCTCACCCCGGAGCCCAGAGCCCCTGCCCCAGCCTCCGCCTCGTCCGCGTCGGCATCAGCGTCAGCCCTTCCCACGCGAAGGCCCGCCTTGCCGGACGACATCAACCCGAAACACACGTTCGCGACGTTCGTCGTCGGCCCGTCGAACCAGCTCGCCCACGCCGCTGCGATCGCGGCCGCGGGCGGCGGCGGCAGGCGTTACAACCCGCTCTTCATCTGCGGCGGAACCGGCCTCGGCAAGACGCACCTCGTCCACGCGATCGCCCACCGCGTCCTCGACGAGCGGCCGGGCGCACGCATCATCTACGTCTCGGCCGAGCGCTTCACGAACGACTTCATCACGGCGATCCAGCACCACCGGATGGACGACTTCCGCGCGAAGTACCGCGTCCACTGCGATTTGCTCCTCGTCGACGACATCCAGTTCCTCGCCGGCCGCGAGCAGACGCAGGAAGAGTTCTTTCACACGTTCAACGCGCTCCACGGCCTCGACCGTCAGATCGTCGTGACGAGCGACAAGTACCCGCAGAACCTCGAGCGCATGGAAGAGCGGCTCGTCTCGCGTTTCTCGTGGGGGCTCGTCGCCGATATCCAGGCCCCCGAGCTGGAGACGCGCGTGGCCATCGTCCGCAACAAGGCCGCGCTCGAGGGCATCTCGCTACCCGACGACGCCGCGCTCTTCCTCGCGCAGGTGATCCGCTCCAACGTGCGCGAGCTCGAAGGCACGCTCATCCGCCTCGCCGCCAAGAGCTCGCTCACCGGCCGCCCGGTGGATCTCGCTTTTGCCCGCGCCGAGATCACGGCCGCCACGCCCCGCGCGCAGATGATGAGCGTGGAGGATATCCAGCGCGCGGTTTGCCATCACTTCCACCTGCGCTCGATCGATTTGACCTCCAAGGATCGCCACAAG
>JANMGF010000663.1:0-2897 GCA_031374535.1 Polyangium sp. (in: bacteria) | reverse complement strand
CCGTCGGTGAGCCCCCGCACCTTGCGGAGCCAGAGGCAGGTGTGGTGCGCCGTCGGGCCGCGGCCGGGGCCGAGATCGCCGTCCTCGCCACACGCGTCGAGCGCATACCCGCCGAGCCGGATCGCCACGACCTCCAGCGCGAGATCGTCGTGCGGGTCGGTCCTCTCGGCGCGCCGCCTCTCCGCGACGAGATCGAGGATCTCCGCGGGCGACCTGGCGAGCGTCTTCCACGTCTCCTCGAGATCGGGCTCGTCCACGGGGACCCCCGCGGGGCGCGTCGCGAGCAGCGGGCGCCACAAGCGAAGCGCGAACGCGCGCGCGCTCGATTCGAGGGCGTTGAGCGAAGCCGCGCGTTGCCGCAGCCGGCCCGCGTTCAGCGCGATGCGGCGCGACTCCTGGAACGTCGACCCGAGCGAACCGGCGAAACGCGCGGCGCGAGCGTCGGCCTCCTCGTCGTCGTACTGCGCGGCGAGGCGCATCAGGTTCTCCAGGCCAAGCTCGAGGTCGAGGGGATCGCGCTCGGCCCGATCGACGACGTCCGTCACCGCGATGACCTCGATCCACCGGCGTGACTCGTCGAGCGACGCGGCGCGCACATAACGCGCCTTCTCGCGGAGCGCACGGAGCGTGCTCTCGACCTCGGGGTGGTCTGTGCCACGACGAAAAAGCGTGCCGAGTCCACGCGCAAGAGCACGCGCCGCGATGGCGCCCCCATCCCCACCGAGCACCCTTCGGGCGAGGCGATCCCAGAGCGGCTTTCGCTCGAAAAACAGGTAGGGCGTCGCCGCCGCGACGGCCGCGAGGACCCAGGCTTCTTCCTCGCGCGAGTCGAGGATGGCGACGAGCTGGCTCGCCACGAACGCGAGCCGCTCGGCCGGGAGCGACGCGAACGCCGTCGTCGCGCGTTGCCGCAGCACCACCGACTCGCCGAACACCCAGTCGAGCAGCGTCCCCTGGAGCTGCTCGATCACCCCGGTGAGGCGCCCCAGCGCGCGCGCCGCGTGAACCCAGACGAGCGGCTCGGGGTGCAGGAGGAGCGGCTGCAAGACCTGAAGCGTGCGCCCGATGAGCTCCGGATCGGTCGTCCTCGGCATCCCGCGCACGCTCACCTCGAGGCAACGCGCCGCGAGCACGCGTCCACGGAGCGCGCCATGCGCGGGCCCGCCGATCATGAGCTCGAAGGTCTCGGCCGATCGCCAGAGCCAGCGCCCGAGCTCGGGCACCTCGTGCGCGCTCGCCCCCGCCTCCCAGATCAAGATCTCCAGCCGCGCCCGCGCCTCGGCGTTCACCGGCTTCGCGAGCTCCACGCCATCTCCGAGGAGCGGGACACACGAGAGCGCATCCGAGAGGGGCCCCTCGACGATCCGAGCGCGCGCCGCCTCGGCGATCCGCTCGCGGCCGAGAGACTCCGCGAGGGCCGCCAGGATCGGCGAGAGCCGCAAATCGCGCCGAAACGCGCTCGCCGCGCAACACGACAAAAGGACCTCGCCCACCGCTTTTCCAAAGAGCGCGGCGAGCGCGGCGACCTCCTCGGCCGAACCCGAGAGTTCGGAAAGCTCCCCACGCAAGAGCTCCGCGGCCGCACGCGCGTCGTCCGGGAGGGCGCGGCGATCGGACTCGTTTTCCCCCCCTGCGCGGAAGTGAGCGCGCACCGCGTCTTCCAGCTCGGGGCGCGTCGCGAGGAGCCGAGCCAGGGTCGAGAGCGCAGTCTGGGTCTTTTCGGAGAGCATCGGGAGGCCCGAAGGGTACTTCCACAACGGCCGCTGGTTCAAAATACCCACGGACACCTGCTTCTTTCAAAGCTTTGAGCAGGGGTCTCCTCGCGAAGGCGCCTCGCTGGGGCGTTGCCCCAGGCCCCACCAGGGGTTGTCCACCCCTGGACCCGGACCAGCCAGGGGCTGGACCCAAGCTCGATGAACTGCGCAACGCGCAGTTCATCGAACAGCCAGTGGCAAGACCGGCAACGACTCCGCCCAAGGTCAAGACCGCCGCGCTGATGGTTCGGCTGGCAATGCGGCCTCTTCGTCGGCCTGTTTGAAAAACTGCGCGGAGCGCAGTTTTTCAACCCCGAGTCCAGGGCCTGCCCTGGTCCGGGTCGAGGGGCGGATAGCCCCCGCGGGGTCCGGGGCAGAGCCCCGGCGCGACGACCTACGATGAGACCCGTGCTCCGCCCAAAGCCCCGTGAAATCGCTTCCCTACCCTGCCCCGCGCGTCCCTTCCCGCCCCGCCTCCCATTCCTCCGCGCCTTCTCCCTGTTCCCTTCCCCGCGAAATGCCCTTCCAGGCTACCTGCCTTCGCCCCGCCCTGCTGATAGCCGCCCGCGGCCTTCTCCCTCGCTGCGTCCACCCCGCCCTGGATCGCCGATCCTGCCCTGCGGACCCTGATCCACAGTGCCGTGGATCCGATCCCACGCACCCCGTCTCCGCTTCCCGGCGCCCCGATCGACCGTCCCCGCGACGCTCGCCCGATCTCACCCCGCCGTGACCCTCTCCTGGCGCTCTCTCCGACCTTTTTTGCCCGCCGTTCTTGACGCCGGCCTCGAACCCTCCGAAGCTGGTCGAGCCCAAGGCCCTGATGCGCACGACCATCCGCCCCGTCCGCAGCGAAGAAAATCCTTCCGGGGGCGAGCTGTCCGTGGAGGAGAGGAAAGCGCGGCTGCGCGGCGACAACCACGCCTGGCACATCGGCCGCACGGGGCGTGACGACAACGATCCGATGGCCGGCATGAACGGCAGCCAGGTGGATCTGACGCGCGTGCTCCGCGGTCGCCGTCTGCGTCGCTAGTACATCATCCCGGAAGTTCGTAGTGGTTCACGCGATCGGCATGAGCATCCAGCCGAAGGAACCGTGGAGGAGGTCGAGCAAGGGCTCCTGCTCACGGTCCTGGTAGGGCGTTG
>JANMGF010000653.1:0-1945 GCA_031374535.1 Polyangium sp. (in: bacteria) | reverse complement strand
GAACGCCCTCGGCCGCCCCAAGCAAAGCCCCCACCTGGACGAGGTCTTCCCCGAAGGCATCGGCACGTATACCGCCGGCGATCCGCTCGGGCAGCCCGTGCTCATGCAGGTCCTCCGCACCCGCATCCTCGCCGGCTCCGCTCCGCAATGGTCCGAGGCCAAGCGGAATGCCTGGGCCGCCGCCGTCGATGCAAAACGCGAGGCTTATGACCAGGCCGTGCAGGCGTATCGGCCCGTCGAGGCGTCCGTCGTCGTCGCCGAGGCGGGGTATCGCGCCGCCGTGCGTGGTGCGCACGCGCGCCTGCGGAACTTCAAGCGCGACCTCAAGAACCTCGGCCTCACCGAGGCGCAGATCCACGAGATCATCCCCGACGCAAGCGCCGGCAAGCGCCGCGGCGGGAACGGCGAAGACAAATAGGGAGCCCGCGATCCTCGCGCGCGTTCCTTTCGGTCTCCCCAACCCGCCCACGACCCTCCCGAGACAAAAAAACGGCTCCGGGATCCTCCCGCGACCCTTCCGCGACCCCTTCGACCCCTCCGGATCCCGCGCCGAAGCGTCGGCGGTCGCCTCGAGGCGCCGGGAAACGCCATGGATGCGTGCGCGGCGGGAAAGCGGGAGGCGCGCTCGCGCCCGGAATGCGACGCGTCGCCGTGCATGAAGCCGTTGTTCGGCTCGGGAGGGTGGGACGAGGAAAAGGAAGCCGCTCTTCGGCGACGAAACATCGGTCGGCGCTTTGGCCTCTCAGGATCGGGCGCGGTACTGGAGGACACCGCCGAAATTGGCCCATTCCTCCGAGGGGCTTACGCTGCGGGGCGTATGACGCGTCGCCTATCTTCCGCCGGCCCCCCGCATCCTCCGCCCGCTTCTGGTTTGCGGACGCCCCATCCTGCGACGGTGGGCAGAACGCCAGCGATGGGCGGTACGACCGGCGCCCTTTGGCGACGAGCCACCTCGGTGAGCTTCCCGGAAGCCTGCGCGAAGACCGCATACCGGTTGTTTTTCGGTCCATTACACGGGCCACACGCAAGCTTATCCTTGCTTGCTCGACGCGCGTGGCGTAGTCGTAAAGGCCGTCGATCTCGCCCTGATACGCGTGAAGTTTCTTCTGCGCGGCTCTCGGGAGCGCTCGGCTCGGGAGGCGGATCACGCGTCGTCCTCCGGCACCTCGCTGGCGGCCGTGGGGAGCATCGCCCGGAGCTTCTTTTGCTCTTCAAGGCATTCGCTGAGGGCGACGGACTCGTCGAATACCGACAGGTGACGCGCGAGCTTCGGATTGGAATAAAATAACTTCTCCTGATCCTTGTCACCCCCGGTGAAGCGTCGGAAGGGGCCATAGGATGCGGAGAACCAGCCTTGGGATGGCCCCCAGACGTGGCGCTTGGCGTCAAGCTTGTATGGCATTGGTACGAGCGAAACTCGGGACTCCAGCTCTGTACGGTCGAAGTACATGCCTACTCCAAGATAATTACCTTTTGGTACTTTCCCCTTTCTCGAAAATTTGTCGAACTGAGGATCCCAGTTCAGCGCCACATCGGTCGTTCCCCTCGCCTCACCCCACCGGAGCCAGTCGTTCCAATCCTGGCGAAGCGCGAGCGCCTCCTCGGGACCCACCAGCGCCAGCGCTACCGCCCGGAGCAGCCCGCTCTTCCCGGCGCCGTTGTCGCCGATGATCACATGCCAGCCGTAGGCGCTCGCGTCGTCGATCTCCCAGACGAGATGCTCGATGGACCGGAGGTTTCGCAGATCGATCTTGTGGACGAACACGCGGCATCCTTGCAAGGGAGCGCGGACAGCGTCAAGCGGGCGTTGGCTCCCGGGCGCATCCTCAGCCCACGACCCCCTGGAACTTCCCACCCCGGAACGTGTCAACGCGAATGAGACAGCAACATCGTGAATTCTATGAGGGTAGAGCTTCAGCAGCGGCAGCTCGCGCCTCGCGTCGCG
>JANMGF010000570.1:0-6204 GCA_031374535.1 Polyangium sp. (in: bacteria) | reverse complement strand
GCCGTTTCCCTGGGCCTCTTCCTCGTCGGGTGCGGCGAGGAAGAGGCGCCCGCCGTGGCGCCTTGCGTGACGGGCCAAACCTATGGCGCCGTCGTCACGAAGCTCGGTTTCGCGCGCGCCGACTCGGCGAGCGTGGCGCCGGGCTTCGATCTCGACGGGCGGGCGAGCGACACGTCCGATTACCTGTCCTGCGGAAAGGCGGATTTCACCGATACCGAAGGCCGGGCCGGCGTGGACAACCAGCTCGCCCCGCTCGTCCCCGAGGTGGAGAAGCTCGTTGGCGACGCGATCGACGGGCTCCTGCAGGGGTCGATCAACGACGGCCAGCTCGTCATTCTCGTGGAAATGGAGAACGTTGACGATTTCACGAACGACGCCTGCGTGAACTTCGCCGCGCAGGTGGGCGTGAAAAAGCGGCCGAATCTCGGGACGGACGGCGTCATCGAGGCCTACCAGACCTTCGAGCCCGACCTCACGGCGGAGCGCAGCTTCGTCTCGAATGCAAAAATCGAGAATGGCGTGCTCGAGACGGGCCCCTTTTCGCTGGCGATCCCGATCGCGATCTTCGACGTGGCCTTCACGCTCAACGTGCAGGGCGCGCGTTTTCGTTTCATGATCGACGAGGAGGGCCGGATGAAAGGACACCTCGGCGGGGGCGTATTGCCGCAGGAGATCCTCGACGGCGTGGCGGACGGCGATGGTCTCGAGGACCTCTTGCCGCAGATCAAGATCGCGCTCGAGGCGAACACGGACCTCGCATACAACGAGGATACGGGCAAATGCGAGCAGCTCTCGGCGACGCTCGACGTCGAGGGAGTGCCGGCGTTCCTGCGCCGCTGAGGACGACGCGCGCGGCCGAACGTGGCCTTCGCGCGCGTGCCGCCGTACGGCGAAGAGCGTTCGTTCACCATTGGCATTGAGCTCTTGCCTCGTTGCCGATATGCTCGCACGATGCAATTTTACATGCGAATCCCTGCCAAGGCCGTCGCCCTCCTCGCCCTTTCCGTCCTCGCTGGCTGCGGGGACGACGGAGGCGGCACGGCCACGACCGGCGGCGAGGTCCCGCGCAAGCCCATGTTCCTCGTGGCAAACAGCCGCGGCGACGACGTCCTCCGGTACGAGCAGGACACGGGCGCGTTCGTCGACGCATTCATTCCGAAGGGCACGGGCGGCCTTTTCCACCCCGACGGCATGACGCTCGGCCCCGAGGGGGACCTCTACATCGCGAGCGGCGATACGCCCGAGAACTCGGCGATCCTGCGGTTCGACTCGTCGACCGGCGCGTTTTACGGCGCCTTCGCCAAGGACGGCGGCCTTCATCGTCCTTATGGCCTGGCGTTTGGCCCGGATGGGAGACTTTACGTGGCGAGTTTCCTCACCGACCAGATCCTCCGCTACGATGAAAAAACGGGCAATTTCATCGACGTCTTCAAGACGGGGAATGGTATGCCCGGCGGCATGAATGGTCCGAATGCGCTGCTCTTCGGGCCGGACGAAAAGCTCTACGTCACGACCCAGGGGTCCGTCGCCGTGAATGGGATGCCGACGTTCCCGGGGCTCCCGAGTCAGGTGCTACGCATCGACATCACGACCGGCGAGATGACGGTGTTCGCCGACCAACCTGCGCTCTCCCCGGCCGGACACGGCTACATCAGCCTGCTCGGTCTCGCCTACGGGCCCGATTGTAATGCGGGGATCTGCGACCTTTACGTCAGCGATTACGCGAACGACATCCGGCGTTACGACTTCACCCTGGGGATGCTCCAGAGCACGATCTCCACGAATTACACGGGCACGATGCCGAGCGGCAATTTCTTCGGCGGCCTGACGTTCGGCGACGGCGGGCGTATCTTCGCCGTGGGCTTCGACGCGGACGACACGAAAGGCAACGTGGGGACGGTGCTGCGTTTCGACGCCGAGGGGAAGCCCTTGCCCCGTACGGGCGAGGTGGGCGCGGTCCTCGTGGACGCGGACGCGAGGCTCGCCCGGCCGATCGGGATCCTCGCCTTGCCCTGAGAAAAGTGTAAAACGCTCCCGTTCACGATGGGAGCGTGAATACCCGGATCCCCTGCTGCCGGCCCCGCACGGGGACGATGCCGAGGTCCACGAACGTCACCTCCGGCACGCGTTGCACGGTTCCCTCGCTGACGAGCACGTCGACGCCCTTGTCCTTGGTCATCGCCTCGAGGCGCGAGGTCGTGTTCACCGCGTCGCCGATGACCGTGAATTCGAGGCGGCTCCCTCCGCCGAGGCAACCAGCCACGACGGTCCCCGAATGCACGCCGATGCCGATGCGCAGCCGACCTCCAGCACGCAAGCGGTTCTGCTCGTCGAGCGCCGTGCGAATGCGGCGCACGGCCTCGATGGCGCGGCGCGCGTGGTCGGGACCGGGCTCGGTCGCGCCGAAGACCGCGAGCATGCCGTCGCCCATGAATTTGTCGACGATGCCGCCGCACGCGTGCACCGCCTCGGAGAGCGCGCCTTGCAGGTGATTGAGCATCTCGAAGACGTCGCCGGGCTCCATGTGCTCCGAGAGCGAGGTGAATCCCCGCAGATCCGTGACGAGGAGCGTCGCCTCGACGGAACGCGGCTCTTCGAGGAGCGAGAGCGGGTCCTTCAATGCCGCGCGCGCCACGGCGGGCAAAAGCCGGTCGAGGAGCAATTGCCCTCGCGTGGCCTCCATCGCGCGCCGCACCTGATCGGCGAGCCAGACATTGAGCATTCCAATCGCGACGATCGCCACGCCCGAGTAAAGCAAGTGCACGTGCGAGGCATGATCGCCGAGGAGGCGAATGAGCAGCAGCACGGCGAGCGCCGTCGTCCACGCGGCCGCGCGACGGTCGAAGCGGATGCCGCCCGTCGCCGCGAAGAGGCCACAAGCGAGCGCGGCGATCGCGGCCATTGCCGTCGTGACCCCCATGTTGGCGATACGCGTGCCGAGCAGCCTGTCGATCAGAAGGAAGTCCACCGCCGGCACGACGAACCAGTACACACGGCCATAAGGGAGCTTGGTGATGCCGACGAGCAACACCGCCGCTATCCCCATCCAGATCGCTCCTCCGGCGATGTTCGTCGAGGGCCGCAGGCCGCGGAGATACAACGCGACGTCGAGCAGGAACACGAGCGTGTACGACGACAGGCGAACGACGGCGACGCGCATCTCGTTGCGCCGCGCCTCGACGTTCAGCGCCTCCTTCATCGCGGCGGCGAGCTCGCTCCGGTTCGAGGTCAGGGGCGGGGTTCGCATGAGGCCCCACCAACGCAAATGAACCGCCGTGCGTCAAGCATTATTCGCAGGACCCGCGCGGATCCTGCGACCTTGACCGGGACGTCGCGAGCCTCGATTCCTGGAAAGGGGAATGAACAGGGCGCGCCCTGGTCAAGGCGAAGGTTTGTCCGTATCGGGGAACAGGAGGGCCATCCCGATATCGTCCACGTAGGTCCCGTCGTCGCGACGCACGAGCGCGCGGCGGGAGCCCTCCTGCTCGAAGCCGAGGGATCGATACAGTGCGACGGCGCGGGGGTTGTCGGCGCGGCAGTGGAGCTCGACGCGGCGCACGCGACCTCCGTCCTCGTCGCGATGCGAGCGCACCCAGCCGAGAAGGGCTTCGAGGAGCGCGCGGCCGAGCCCGATTCCTTGCGCCTCGGGGTGCACGCCAATGCCGAGGACGGCGACGTGGCGAATCATGCGGAAGTGGAGGCGAAGGAGCGACGTTTCCGCCATGATTCCGCGCCCTTCCTCCTCGGCGATCAGGCAAAACGCAGTGCCATCGGTCGCCCCGAGCCCCGCGCGTTCCTGCAACTCGGAGTAGATGTTCGGGTCGTCGGGCAGCTCGTCGGGGTATTTGACGATCCCGTGCCGGTCGTTCACGATTGCCTGTTCGAGCTCGAGCAAGCCGGCGGCATCGGCGGGAAATGTGCTCATCCGGAGGAGGCAACGACGACCTCCCCGCAGCGAGACGTGCAGAGGCGTGAACGGCGTGAAGGACATGGGCGTGGCGCCGAGGAAAGCGTCCGAGGCCGGCCGATGTCAAGCGCCCGAGCACGCTGGCGCCGCTGTTTCTCCCGGGACGTCACGCCGCCCGGCGGACGCCACGTCCATGACGTCGTACGGGCACGAGCGCGCAACGCTCGAGGATTCCTCGCGTCGGATGCTCGATTCCCGCGCCCGGCGCGTTGCCCGTCCCCGCCAGCCCGGCGCTCGTCGCGGCGGGCAAAAGCACGATTCTCCCGCTGGCATCGAGCCGCAGCAGGCCTTGATCCACGGCCACGCGCGAAAGTCCGACGAGTTTGTCGCGAAGGAGCGCGAGGGACACGACGTCGGTCGGGGCGGGCAGGATTCGCGTGAGCACGTACAGGATTCGCGCGTCCACCGCTGCTTCCGCGCCTGCTTCGCGTGCGTCGCGCACGTGAACGGCGAGGCGCGCGACGGCGTCGAGCTGGTCGTGATCGAGCCGCCAAAGCGCCGACAGGATCTCCTCGAAGACGAAAACACCCGTCGAAACCAGCGTCGGTGAGCTGCTCGTCCGCGCCCGGGGGGAGGGGAGGGGCGGCAGCCTGGTCGTACGCTGGAATCGAGCGCGAATTCGATCGAGAATCGCGTTGAGGCGAACGAGCCATCCGCTGGGTGGTGCGCAGGATGGATCGATGATCGTCGGCCGCATGTCTTCCGGCCAGGTGGGTCGTTCCAGGATCGGGGTCTCGCCGTCGTCGTCGTCCGATTCCGGCAAAGTCGTGGGCATGATGTCCCTCCCGTCGTGCATCAATCACCGCCCGCAGGCGACCCGTCGGGACAAACCTTCGCGGATTGGCCTTGGGTTGTGCGCGCGAGCAGGGGTCCTCCGTTTGTTTTTGTCTCGGCGGGCCGCCTGCGAGCGGTGATCGTCGTCATTATAAATCATCGCCCCCAGGCGACCGCGCCACCGTGCTCGCCCAGAAGAGCGGCAACGCGGCCGGCTGCGAACGATGATCCTTCGTGGGGAGGCAGCCCCACGTCCGGTCAAGGTTTTGGTTTGTCGGCAGCTGCCGCGTTCTTCGCGGCCTCCTCGGCGGCCTTCTGTGCGTCGAGGAAAGCCTTTACGTATTCTGCGTTTTTCTTCAGGCTCGCGCACTCTTCGGTATGCGTGTTCTTGGGATACCGGACCGCATATTCCTGGAGAATCCGGAGCACCAGCTGTGGACGATTCTCGGCAAGCTGGTTCTTCGCGAACCTGAGCAGAGCAAGCTCGGGATCCATACCACTATCCTTCGGGATCGAAGGCGTTTGTGACGCTTGCGCCAAAGGAGCGGGACCGCCTGGCGAAAGCGTGTTCTTCACGAGTGCTTCGGCGATCACGGCAATCGGCGTCATCGCTGCATGGAGCGACGGTGCCGCGTCGTGCGCCGACGCGACCTCGTGCCCGAGGTGCCCCAAGAGCATGCCCACGAACGCAGCCGGGACCCCCACGGCAAACACGGCCGTGAGTTTGGCGGAAATGCCGGGGATCCGAAGCCCACCTTGGACAAACGAACGTGGTGCCGGCGTAGACGCGGTTGCCTGCTCCAGACGCGCCCAGCCTTCGAACTGGGCCTGAGCGGCGACCTCGCTGAACTCCGAAACCTTGGGCAGGAGCCCGGCGATCGTGAACGGAACGAAAAGGTTCGACCGCGAGCCTGTCCCTGGATCCACGCCGAGCAACGTCTTGACCCAGCCCTCGAAGCTCCTCTCGGCCGTTGCGATGCGGAGCTGCAAGGTCGACGGCGCGATCCCGAACTCCTTCGCGAGCGCCTGGAGCAATTCATCCGCGACGTGATATCGTAGGAGGAGCGTCCGCTGTTCCTCGGGCATTCGATCGAGCGCTTCGAGGACGACCTCCGTGATGTCGTCGGACGATTCGCTGAGCGCCTCCTCGATCACAAGAGGCGTGAGCCGTTCGAGCCGTCGCCACGCCTTGCGCCGGTAGTTCCGCACCATCTCGAACGAGACCCGCGAGAGCCATCCGTTCGGGGAAGGAGGAATCTCGTCGAAACGGCGATAGGCGAGGACCAGGACCTCGTGCGCGAGGTCGGCCACGTCCTCCTCACGTACACGGAGGCGCCGGAGCTGTCTCCAGACGGTGTGGAAGTTCTGCTCGTAGAATGTCCTGAACTCCTCCCGTATGACCTCGACCGCGGCAAGCATGGTTGGTCGCGCCTCCGGTTGGTATATGTCGTCAGACCCGCGAA
>JANMGF010000513.1:0-2896 GCA_031374535.1 Polyangium sp. (in: bacteria) | reverse complement strand
AAGCCGCTCTTCGCGAGCTTCACGAAGTTATTCGCCGTGATGGGCATCTTGTCGACGAGGACCTCGACCTTGATGTTGCCGAGGGATGTCTCGAGGAGCGCAATCGGATTTGCCATGAGCGCGGAGCGTAGGCCCTCTCGGGCGAGTTCGGCAAGAGGCTCCAGCACCACAGACAACCCCTTGCGCACCGGCCTCCACAAGCGTACGCCCCGGACCGACGACATGAGAACCGAGCGGAAGCCCAGGAACCAGGCGATGCGTTTCTTCGCGACGGCCGCGAAGGGCACGGAGGGCGTGCTGCGGGACGAGCTGCGCGAGGCAGGCTTCCGGGAGGTCCGCGCCGATCGAGGCGGCGTGCACTTCGAGGGCCCGATCGAGGAGGGCATGCGCGCGTGCCTGGAGCTACGCATCGCGGTGCGCGTGCTCTCGCTCCTCGCCGAGTTCGACGCGCCGAGCGGAGAGGCGCTCTACGAGGGCGTGCAGAGCGTGGATTTCAGCCTCTACGTCGATCCGCGCCGCACGCTCGCGGTGCGCGCCGCCTGCAAGGACAGCCAGCTGTCGCACACGCAGTTCATCGCGCAGAAGACGAAGGACGCGATCGTCGATCAGCAACGCAAGCAGTTCGGATCGCGGCCGAGCGTGGACCTCGAGGACCCGGATCTCGGGGTGTTCGTGCACCTCGTCGACGACCGGGCGAGCGTGTACGTGGATCTCTCGGGCGACTCGCTGCATCGGCGCGGCTACCGGAAACGCGCGGAGGACGCGCCGCTCAAGGAGACGCTGGCGGCGGCGATCCTGCGGCTTTCGGGCTGGGACAGGCAGAGCCCGCTGGTGGATCCGATGTGCGGCTCGGGGACGATCGCGATCGAGGCGGCGCTCTGGTCGCGCGACGTGGCGCCGGGAATCCTGCGGCCGAGGCACGGCTTCGAGCGGTGGCCGATCCACGACGAGACGCGGAAAAAACGCGTCGCGGACATGCGAGAGGCCGCGCGGGCGCGGGTGAAGACCGAGGGCCCGTTCATCGCGGGGAGCGACATCGCGCCGCAGGCGATCGACACGGCGAAACAAAACGCGAAGGCCGCGGGCGTACGTGTGCATTTCTCGCGCGCGGACGTGAAGGACGTGGAGCCGACGGAGCCTGTGGGGTTCATCGTGACGAACCCGCCGTACGGAGAACGTTTGCCCGGGGGAGAGGAGCTTTACCGTTCGATGGCGGACGCGTTTTTGGGGTTGTCGGGGCACTCCGTGGTGATCCTGGCGGGGACGCCGGATATCGCGCGGGCGATGCGGATCCGGCCGGAGAGGGAGCACACGGTCTTCAATGGGCCGATCGAATGCCGGTTGTTTTCGTATTCGATACGGTGATAAAGAGACCCCATGAAAACCGCCGAAGAGATCGCCCGGCTCGAAGAAGCCCGGCAGGTGGAAGGTTTCGCCTCGATCGCCCCTGAAAACATCCGCGTCGCGGGCGGGATCGCGTGTTTCGCGGGGCCGGGGTCGTGGTGCAACCTCGTGCTTGGAATCGGGCTCTCGGGGCCGGTCACGCTCGAGGAGCTCGACCGGATCGAGACGTTTTACGCCGGCAAGGGCGTGCCGATCCGGATGGAGCTGTCGCCCTACGTGGATCCGGGGCTCCTGGCCACGCTGGCCGCGCGTGGATTCAAGCTCGTGCGTTTCGAGAATCTGCTCGCGCGTGAGTTACGCGAAGACGAGGATCCATGGGCCGGCGCGACGCTGCCCGAGGGGATCGTCGTTCGGAAGATGGAGCCGGGCGAGGAAGAAAGGTTCGTCGAGGTGTCCGGGAGCGGATTCCGGCCCGAGGGCGAGCCCATGGCGGAGGCGGATCGGGAGGTGAGCCTGCGCATGGTGCAGAATCCACGCACGATCAGCGTGATGGCCTGGGCCGGTAGCGATGCGGTGGGCGCGGGGAGCGCGGAGGTGCGGGGCGAGGTCGCGGCCCTGTTCGGGACGAGCGTGCTCCCGGCCTATCGAAAACGCGGGATCCAGGCGGCGCTCATCCGCGCACGGCTCGTGGAGGCGCGGGCGCGAGGGGCGACGGTGGCGACGATCGGCTCCTTGCCCGGCGAGCCCACCGAGCGGAACGTGCAACGCGTAGGGTTTCGTGTCGTTTGCACGCGCGTGCACCTCGAACGGGCGTGACGCGCGCGCCGCGATTCAGAATCGAAGAACGATCTTCCCGAAATGCCCCCCGCTCTCCATGTAAGCGAGCGCCTCGCGCGCCTCGCCGAAGGAGAACGTCTTCTCGTCGATGATGGGTTTCAACGCGCTCGCCTCGATCGCGCGGTTCATCGACTCGAACATCACGCGTGATCCGACCATGATGCCTTGAAGCCGGAGGTGCTTCATCAGGACCGGGATCACGCTCATCTCCTGCGCCCCGCCCGAGAGCACGCCGATCACGCTCACCGTGCCCGCGACACGCGCGGCGCGCATGGAGCGCGCGAGGGTGCCAGCGCCGCCGACCTCGACCACGTGATCGACGCCCACGCCGCCCGTGAGCTCGAGGGCCTTCTTGTCCCAGTCAGGCGTGGTTTTGTAGTTGATCGTGGC
This sequence comes from Polyangium sp. (in: bacteria), assembly GCA_031374535.1. Lineage (GTDB taxonomy): Bacteria > Myxococcota_A > Polyangia > Polyangiales > Polyangiaceae > Polyangium. The sequence goes on along the minus strand of JANMGF010000513.1, from coordinate 325 downwards.
CCACGCGCCGAGCGCCTTCGCCCGCTCGAGCTTCGTATCGCTGCTCGACGTCACGATCACACGCGCGCCGGCCAGATGCGCGAATTGCAGCGCGAAGATCGACACGCCGCCCGTGCCCTGCACGAGCACCGTATCGCCCGGAGAAACCCGGCCCGACGCAAAAAGCGCATTGTAGGCCGTCACGGCCGCGCATGGAAGCGCCGCTGCCTCCTCGTCCGAGAGATGGGCCGGCGCCTTCACCACGCCGGACTCGTGGGCGAGGAAGAGCTCCGAAAGCACGCCTGGCAGCGGCCCTCCGAGGGTCGTCCGGAGCTTCTCGGCGTCG
>JANMGF010000205.1:0-8393 GCA_031374535.1 Polyangium sp. (in: bacteria) | reverse complement strand
GAGCTGCCAGGACATCCTGCCGCGAGGCTAGCGCGGAAGGGGCGGGATGGCGAGGGATGCCGAGGGCCCAGGCGTGTCCTCGCACGGGGTGCACCCGTGGGGGAGGATCCATCGAGCAATCCCTTGCTCGACCGTACGCAGGATTTGGCTCGACGGCTCGTGCACCGGGGAAATACGAGGGCGCAATCTCCGAGGGTCGCTCGAGGAAACGATTGGCACGCCGGGTGCTCATGGCGAGGGCACGCCATCGCGGCGCAAACATCTTCGCGAAAAAGGAACTTCATTCGCCATGCGCACCAACCTGACACTTCGCCACGGCTTTCTTCTCGCTGCACTTTCGGCCTCGAGCCTCCTGCCTGCTTGCACCGGCGCCGCGCCGGTGGACGACGAGAGCGACGCCGCAGATTCCCAGGCGATCATCGGCGGCGTCGACGCCAAGAGCCGCGCCCTCGACGCCATCGGCAGCCTGGGCGTCGACGTCGAGGTGGTGAACGAGGAGAGCGGGGCCGTCGAGGTGAAGCACTTCCCCTTCTGCTCCGGCACCCTGATCGGCAAGTCGACCGTCCTCACCGCGAAGCATTGCGTCGATGCCGCGCGCATGGTCGCCGCGCAGGGCCGTGTCTATTTCGGCGTGGGTTTCGACGCGAAAAACCCCGACCGTACGATCGATATCGTAGAGCTCGGGCGGGCGCCGGGCCATGAAGGGGGCTTCGTGAACCTCGGCCGGGACGTGGGCGTCGTCCACCTCGACGAGCCGATCACCGACATCGAGCCGGCCGCGATGGCTGATCTCTCGGACGCCGATATCGATACGCGCTTCGCGGCCATCGGTTATGGGGTGCAGGACAACGCGGGGACCGCGGGCACGCGCAAGGCTGGCAGCGTGAACCTGAACGCGCGGGATGGCCAGGTCTTCGAGCTGATGTTCGGCAGCTACGAGGCCTTCAAGCAATGGCGCCTGACGGGCGACCGCAGCGAACTCCTCGCCCAATTTTCGACCCCAATCGAGGCGGAGGGCGACGAAGGCGAGGCCGCGTGCGCCGAGGACGATGCCGATTGCTGGCTCCAGAAGTTCTACGACGAGACGGTCCTGCTCGCCGGGTACGAGGCTTACGTGGGCGCCGACGACGGCGACGCGCAGGTGTGTTATGGCGACTCGGGCAGCCCGCTCGCGCGTATCGAGGGAGGAAAGCTGCGCGTCTACGGCGTGGTCTCCGGCGGGATTCCGACGAACCAGCTCATCTGCGATTACGGGGCCATTTACGCGACGCTGGGCCCCGACGTGCTCGCGTTCGCGAAAAAGGCGATCGCCTGGTCCGATCCCTGCGGCGACACCGAGACCAGCGGCGTTTGCGAGGGTTTCATCGCCAAGCGCTGCACGGCCCTCCACGAGGGGCCGCGCCGGGTGACGAAGACCGATTGCAGTCTGCTCGGGCAGACCTGCGGGCAAGATGAAACCGGCGCGGTCGCTTGCGTGGATCCCGGCAACTGAGCGGGTCCCGTCGGCGGGGGGCGGCGTGAAAACCTCGCCCCCGTGCTCGGACGAATGGAAAGAAATACGGAGATGGTGCGGAACATGTCGAAGCGAAAATGCGTACTGCTGTCCCTCTTGCTCACCGCGGTAGGCGCCGCTGGGTGCATCCCCTTCGGCGACCCCGCGGGCCCCGGTGCCTCCGGGAACGTCGTGCTAGGCAATGGATTGACGGCGGACGGGTTCACCACGCTGCGGATACGCGCCCTGCCGGATGACGCGCAAGAACCCTTCGAGCCAGCGGCCCCCGTTTTTCCCGCCCCAGACGGCGAGGAACTGCCCACGCTGACCGAGGAACTCGCTTTCGTGACGTTCCCGCGCGCCTACGAGATCGGCGAGGCCCTCGGCACCACGACGCATGCGCATTGGCGGCTCTTCGCCTGGCTCGCGAAATCGGCCGACGAGGAGGCCCCCACGAGCGGCGAGCCTTTCGGCACCACCACGTTCGACCTCGATGGGTGCGACCCGTACGGCGATTATTGCCAGACCGTCGAAGGCACCGACATCACGATCGACGAGATCGCTCCTTGAGCGGGCGTGGAAAATTCGCTAACGCCCGGCCGCGCCGTCGTCCTGCCCGTTTTTCGGCGCGTCGCATCTGCGGATCCCGAGCGCCCGCAGCTTGTGCACGAAGGTCCGCAGCGGCATGCGCAACATGCGCGCGGCCTCGGTCTGATTGCCGCCCGTTTGCCGGAGGGTGTCGCGGATGAGCTCGCTCTCGTAACGCTGCACGCGCTCCCGCAGATCCGAGCCTTCTTCGAGGAGCGGCTCGGCACCGGGGACGACGCTCGAATGCGACCGCGGCGAGCCTTGGCGCACGTGCTCCGGCAGGTCGTCGAGGGTGATCGTCTCGCCGTCGGCGACGATCACGGCGTGCTCGATCGCATTGCGAAGCTCGCGGATGTTGCCGGGGAACGAATACCGACGGAGGGCCGCGAGCGCTTCCGGGTGAATGCCGACCATCGTCCTGTCGTTCGCGCGCGCGGCTTGCCTCAAGAAACGTTGCGCGAGCGGCTCGATCTCCTCCGAGCGCTCGCGCAGAGGAGGCAGGCGCACGACCATCGTATTGAGGCGGTAGAGCAAATCGAGGCGGAACGTGCCGTCGCGACACATTGCTTCGAGGTCGCGGTGCGTCGCGGCCACGAGGCGAACGTCGACGGGCGTCTCCTTGTTCGATCCGACCCGCGTCACGCGTTTCGACTCGAGGACGCGCAAGAGCGCAGCCTGCGCGGCGGGGGGCAATTCACCGAGCTCGTCGAGAAAGACCGTGCCGCCCTGCGCGGCCTCGAAGACGCCCTTTTGCTGCTGCACCGCGCCCGTGAACGAGCCGCGCTCGTGCCCGAAGAGGGTGCTCTCGACGAGCTCGCGCGCCAGGGCGCCGCAATTGACGCTCACCATCGGCCCTGCACGACGCTCGCTGCGGTCGTGAATGGCGCGCGCGACGACCTCCTTGCCTGTGCCGGTCTCGCCGCGGAGCAAGACGGGGACCGAGGATCGGCGCAGCTTGTCGACGGCCTCGAAGACCCGGCGCATCGCGGGGCTCACGACGACAGCGTTTTCTTCCTCCGATCCAGCTGGCAAGTTCGACGGAGCTCCCCCCCTCGCGCGGGGCGCACCGGCGTCGTCCCCGGCGAGCGCATACACGGAGACGACGACGCGACCGAGGAGGACCTCGGCGCCCGGCGCGACCTCGCCGCGCGAGACGAGATCGCCCCGGATGCGGACGCCATTCGTCGAATCCAGATCCTCGACACGAACAATGCCATTGTGATAGGTAAAACGCGCGTGCGTTCGAGACAGACTTGCGTCCGGAATGCGGATTTGCGAGGGATCGAGGCGCCCCACGACGACGGGCCGGCCGGGGATCAAGGGGACGAACGTCGTTCCTTTTTCGTGGTGAACGACGAGCGCGACCTCCTGCCCCGCGCGCCGAGCTTGCTCGACGGCAAGGGCGGCGTCTTCGGAGAGGCGGAGGGTGACGGCGACGGACTCGACGCTCGAGGCGTTCATGGCTCCTCTCGGGGCGTTTGGCTTAAACGCACACAACGCGCGTAGAAGCGTTCGCCCGCGCTCGTGCGAATGTTCTTGTCGAACGCGTAGACCGAACCCGAGTAGAAGTCCGTGACCCACGCCTTGCCCGGCTCGCGGCTCTCCGTAGACGTCCAGAAATACTGGTTCGGAGTGTCCGGAAAATACCTCGCGTCGATGGTGACGTCGTTCGCGTCCTCGTCGACGAGCGATTGCAGTTCGTGGACCGTGGGGAGCCGCCACCCGCCGCCTGCGCTCGGGAGGTCGATGGAATGGCATAACGTATTCGACTCGCCAAAGGTGTGCGTCGCGAGCGTGTCCACCGCGCGTTGCCACTCGAGGTTCGTCACGATGTCCTCGACGACCTCGCTGCCGTGCAGGACTTCGTATCGCTGCGAGCACGCTTCCTCGACCGCGGGTTCCGAACGCACGCAACGGACGAATCGTTCTTCGTCGGGTATGCCCTCCGCGTCGACCCGGCCCGTCGTGAACTCCACGTAGATGTGGCGGCCCGCGAATGCATTGGAGTCCGACGACGTCCAGAAGCCGTCGCCGCGCGGGTCGAAGACGGTGGTGTCGATAGCCGGGTCGATTCTACCATAATCGACGATCGAACCGAGCTCGACCCGCGTGGGCAAACGCCAATCGGAGTATCCATCGAGCGTGAGCGCATCGCACCGCGAGATGGCGCCCGCCACCGTGAGAGGCTTTTCCAGGGGCTGCCGCTCCCACCACAGCTTCGTCGATTGGTCGAATGCGGTATCGGGGAAGCCGGGCGCCCATGCCCTCGGGACGCTCGGATTCCAGCGCGGCAGCGTCGCACTGGCGCAACCGTCCTCCCCCGGGGCCGGACGAAGTTCGCCCGCATCGAGCCCAAGGATACCATTGCACCCGAGCGCGCCGCTCGCGAATCCTACGGCGAGAACGCCAAAGCCACGCTTCGCGCGCCGCCGCGCGCAGGAGACGCAGGAGACGCAGGAGACGCAAGAGACGCACCTCGTCAAAACGCACCTCGCAGGAAAATCGCGCCCGGGGCGAGCGACACCTCGGCTTTCGGGCCGGCGCGACGCGGCGCCAGGAGGACCATCGTGACGCCGCCTGCGAGGGCTACACCTCCCGCGGCGAAGAGCACCGTCGAGAGTGTCCCCGCCGCCATTCCCTCGCGTCGCAGGGCGAGCCCGGTCGCGTCGCAGAGCCCGCCCACGTCACAATGACCAGCTTCACTTTGACTTTTCTTGGACATCGCGCGGAGCCCGAACAACGCCCCCGCGCCTACGGTCGCCACCCCGAGGCCCGCCGAGACGAACACCGCTTTCCGGAGCGCGCCCGACGGCTGCTGCGCGTAGCGCGGGACGGGTACGGCCGCGCGGGGTGGGGCCGGTTCGTCCTCGAGGAGATCGATCGAGATCGACTCGGCCATTCCATCCGAATCGACCTGGATCGTCTCGCTCCAGGGCCGTTTGCCCAGCGCCCTCGCCTTGATGACGTGCTCGCCCTTGTCGAGCGGCACGGGGAGCCCCCATTGCGCCGGCCCGACGGCGACGCCGTCACGCGAGATGGTGAGGCCGTCGAGCGAACGCACGCGAGCGGAGGGCACGATGGCGAGCGTCGCGAGTCTCGGCCGAAGCGCCTCGACGCGCGCCTCCCCGCTCTTTTTTCGCTGCCATTGCCCTGCCCTGCCGGCTGCCTCGATGACCCGCTCATACATCATCCACGCGCTCGCCAGGCGTCCAGCCTCTTCGTAGCATCGCGCGAGGGTGAGCTTCGCGCCGACCCCCTCGGGGACGAGCCGCACGACCTCCTCGAACCGCGGGCAAGCAGACGCGTGATCGCCTTTCTGCATGGCCTTGGCGGCCTCGTCGTAAAGCGCCTGCGCGGCCGACAAGACGGCCGCATCCTCGCCTGCCGCGCGCGCGCCGAAGGGCGCGAGGGAAATGGCCCCAGCGATGACGGCGGCCGCCGCGCGGCCTGACACATGGGGGCGACGGGTCGTACACACGTTCAATAGATCCCAGGTAAACTGTGGCGAGGGTCATTGCGCAGCGTCCGAGCGGACCGCTTCGGCGCCGGCAATCGCGGCCTCTCGGCCTCGGTTTTCTCCTGCTGCGCGGCCTCTTCGGGAGGCGGAGGCGCAGAGTTCTCGGACACGTCCGCCTGCTGGGGCGCGACGAGCGGCTTCGGCCATTCGAGGACGCGCGGGGGGCGCTCCGTCGAAGTCGATTTCATCGTGAAGATGAGCGCGCCGATGGCGAGGAGGGAGAGCGCCGCCGCGGCCGGTAACACCCGCCTCGGCTCGTGCAGCGCGAGCGTCCTCGTCAGGAAGAGCGGCGTGACCTCGGCGGCCGGCGAGGAGGAGCCTCGCTCCGGCTGGGTCGCGAGCAAAACCGCGGACCTATCCGCGCCGAGCGCATCCGCCAGCGACATGACGGCGAGCCCTGCGCCGGCGAATCGATCCTTCGGCCGCAGGGCGGTAGCCGTGAAAAACCAATCGTCAAAGGCCGCGGGCAGCGCGACGCCTCTCCGCCGCGCCGCTCGTTCGAAGGGCGGCTCGCGGGCGCCGCAGGCCATGACCACGACGAAGTCCGAGATGGTCGCCATGCGCTCGGCCTCCTCGCGCCAATACGCCTCTCCCACGAGCATCATGTACGTGAGGTGTCCGAGCGCGTAGATGTCCGCGGGAGGGCCGAGATCGCCGAGGACCTGCTCGGGCGCCATGAAGAGCGGCGTGCCCATGGGTTTCGTGCTCCGCTGCGCGGGCGACGAGACGACCTTGGCGAGACCGAAATCCAGGAGCTTGATACGAGGCGACCCGTCGTCGCGCGTGCTCACGAAGAGGTTCTCCGGCTTCAAATCGCGGTGCACGATCCCGGCCGCGTGCGTCTTGTCGAGCGCCAGCGCGACCTGCGCGAGGTAAAGGAGCACCTCTTCTCGCGGCAGCGGCGCGCGCTTCTTCAAGAGGCTGCCGAGGTCCTCGCCGCGGAGGAGCTCCATCACGAGAAATGGCATGCCGGTCGGCTTATCGAGCCCCGCGTCGGAGACCTGCACGATATGGTCGCTCTCGAGCGCGCCCGTCACCCTCGCCTCGCGCCCGAACCGGCTCCGCAGGTCGGCGTCCTCGAGCGCGGCCGGCAGCAACACCTTGAGCGCGCGCCGTGTATCCGTTTTTTCGTCGACGACCTCGTAAACCGCGCCCATTCCGCCGACATTCAGGCAGCGCAGCACGCGATATCGTTCATGAAAAACCTCACCGTCGCGAAAATAGGAAAAATGTGGAAAATGCACGCAGAGGGCTCCGCATCCGTGAGGTTTTGCGCCGCCTGGCATGTAGCCGAAAAGCAAGCGCATGCAACGGCCCATCATGCGGTCGGTCACCTCACAGAACGCGCGAATGCCTCTACATTCGGTTTTTCATGACGCTCGCCGACGGAGCGCTGCGCCGAGTGTTGCTCGACGGTCGAGCCATCCGTGGCTCGACACCACGCATGCTCGAGGCTTGTTTGCGGCCATCTACACGCCAGAGACGGGCGGCACGGCTCGTGCTCTCCGAGGTCGAAATACCAGCATCGCTGGGAGGAGATCCCATGCACCAGAACATTTGGAAGAACCGCGCTCGCCTGTCATTCACCTTGCTGTCGCTGCCGTATGCGCTCGCGCTCGCCGCTTGCGGAGCTCCCGCGCCCAGTGATTCGAAGGAGACGAAGAACGATGTCTCGGAGAACGAAGGCGAGGCAGGGGGCACGGAGGAGCTCACGGATTGCTCGGGAGAGCACGTCGATCTGCAAACGGCCGCCGACCATTGCGGCAAGTGCGACAACGCGTGCGACGACATGCCGTGCGTCGCCGGAGCATGCGTCGTTTATCCCGGAGAGGTCGTGGAGATCGTCGACGCGCTGCCCTTCGAGTTGAAGGGTTCGACCGTCGGCGCCCCGAACGTCGACTATGCGACGAGTTGCGCTTACGGCACGACAGGCGAGCGTGCCTTCTCGTTCGTCGCTCCTTGCACTGGCGAATTCACGATTGCGTTGGAAACGAATTATCCGGCCGCCTTCACGGCGTCGTGGCCGGACGGCAGCCTCTGCTTCTCGGACCCGTTCGGGCCGTACAGCGGAACAGAGAGCGAATCTTACAACCAAGGAGACAAGGTGATCCTCATCATCGACGGGAGTGACGTGCTCGGACAAGGCGCCGAGGGGGAATTCACGATCCGGGTGACGCCCCCAGCCGACTGCCCCGGCTCGAATTGAGCGCAAGCAAGGTGCTTCCGCTCAACGCAAACCGAGGTCCTCCTCCTGCAGGACGGAATTGATGCGCACCGCCGCGGCCGCGCCCTCGGCCGCCGCCACGCTGACGAGCTGCACCCGCGGCGAGGCGTCTCCCACGACGAACACGCCCTCGGACTCCGTGCTGCCGTGGAAGTCGGCGTCCGTCTGCCCATCGCCGTTCAGCTTGCACCCGAGCCGGGTCGGCAGATCCGAGCCGCCCCGCTCCCCCGTCTTCAGGAAGATCGCCCGCCGCGGCACGACCTCGCAGTCCTCGAGCACCACCCGCGAAAGCTCGTCGCCGTCCCCTTCGAACCGCACGACGGGAGATTCGCCTACGCCGACGCGATGCTTTTCGAGGAGGCGGCGATCGTCGTCGGTAAACGAGACCGGGCCGTGCGTGAACAGGATGACGTCCGCGCTCCAGCGCAGGATCTGCAATGCACAAGGGAGCCCGCGATCGCAGGAGCCGAGCACGCCGATCGGCTGGTCTCGGTTCTCCCAGCCGTCGCGGGTCCTCTTCGTCCTGTCCTCCGGGATGATCCCCGCTCCGCCAAACCCCACCCTCCCCCGCC
>JANMGF010000487.1:0-2742 GCA_031374535.1 Polyangium sp. (in: bacteria) | reverse complement strand
GTCCATCAGCTTTTCGAAGAGCTGGCGGTGCCGCTCCGAGAGCTTGCTGACGCGCGCTTCATGTTCGTCGTTCCCGTCGCCGTCCTTGGATGAGGACATACTCAGCGGTCTCCCTCGGCCCCTCGTCCCTTGCGGTGGCGGTAGATCAAGTATTGTACTTGCCCTGTCTTCATTTGATCATAAATCTGCGATCCGGGCATCCCGAGGAACCCGCTCATGATCTTGTGATCGTTGGCCTTTTCGAAGGCCCGCGCGTGGGCGACGGCCGTTTCGTCGCAGGAGAGCAGCACGTTCGCGGTGATGTCCTGGCACCGCTCGAGCGAGAGGCCAACCTCGGCGAGGAGGCGCTCGTTTCGATCGCGATCCTTGCAGGCGATCGCGTCGGTATAGAGGAAATGGCCGCCAGGGCGAAGGACACGCGAGACGCCGTGGAAAAAGGCGCCGATGTCGTCGTAGCCGTGGGCAGACTCGACATTGGTGACCACGTCGAAGGTCCCGTCGCCGAACGGGAGCGCCTCAGCGTCGCCGTTCACGAAGCTGTTGTCAGCGCCGGTGTGCGTGGCCCGGCAAAACGCAATCGCGACGGCCGAGAGATCGAGGCCCGTGAAACGCCCCACGCGGAAGAAACGCCGCAGGACCGAACACACGGCGCCGCGCCCGCAGCCGACGTCGAGCACGTCGAGCGATGGATCGAGCGAGAGATCCCCGATGAGCTCGAGCACGAGCTCGATCGCGTTCTTGTTGAGCACGTGCGGAGGGAGCGTGACCCGTGATGCACGGGGCGCGGAGGTCGGGGCATAACCGTAGTTGAGAAACATCGCGTGTTCCCCGAACGGCGACGCGTCGAGCTGGCGGTTCACGGCGTCGAAAAAATCACGGATCGTGGGTTTGTCGGGGCGCTCCGTGTCGACGTGCTGGCCAAACCGATCCGCGCTGATCGCGGGCACCTCGGCCGGCACGGGCGCGGCCTTTCGGCGCTCCGCGAGGAGCTCGAAGAGCCGGCGTTTGTCGGCGGAGAGCGCTTCGAGCCGAGCGTCCCTGCCCTGCTCATCACTCATCGGCTCAGCTCGGCCAGCATACGCTGCACCTCCTCCTCCGACATGTTCTCGACCATCGCCAGCGTGGTCTCGACGAGGGCGGTCTTCGTCTTCGCAAGAGGTACGCGGAGCTCGAGCCGCGCGGCGAGGCCCGCGATCGTGGGCTCGTCGAAGAGCTCGTTGATCGGGATCTCGACGCCCACAGCATCACGCAGGCGCGTGCCGAGCTGAATGGCGGTGAGCGAGTCGCCGCCGAGCTTGAAGAAGTTGTCGTGGACGCCGATGGGCCCGATCCCGAGGAGCTTCTGCCAGATGTCGGCGAGCGTCTGCTCCATCGCGCTGCGCGGCGCGAGGTAGGGCGTGTCGAGCTCGGGCCGCGGGTACGTGCCGGCGTTGCGTTGCGGTTCGCCATGCGCGGCGGCGGCCGCCTTGAAGCGCCGCTCTCGCTCCTGCCGCGCCGCGAGGTCGAGGGTCGACACCACGACGTGATCCACGCGGCCGAGGCCCAGGATCGACGAGAAGGCCGCGCCTCCTTCGGCCGTGCGGATGGCGAGCGCCGCGAGACCGGCGAGGGCGGGGCGCGCTGCATTCCCCTCCGGGAGCGACCAAGCGTCCCAGTCGACGCTGATCCAGCGCGGTCCTCCGCGGCGGTTCTCGGCTCGCGCGAAGGCGTCGAGGTAGTGGTTCGCCGACGCGTACGCGCCGAGGCCGGCCCCGCCGAGCACCGCCGAGAGCGACGAGCAAAGGAGGCAGAAGTCGATCCCCCGCGGCATGATCCGCGCGAGCGCAGCGAGGCTTTTGATCTTCGGACGGAGATGCTTGTCGACATCTTCGATCGTGGTGTCCGTGATCGCGCGGAGGGCCTCCGTGCCGGTGATGCCCGCGGCGTGCACCACACCGTGCAGCGCGCCGAAGCGCTGGATCGTCTCGTCGATGGCGCTCCGAACCTGGGCTTCGTCGGTCATGTCCATGGGGAGGACCAGGACGTCCGCCCCGAGCGCCTCGAGCTCGCGTACCTGCTCGGCGCGCGCCGCGTTCGATCCCGACCGGGTCACGAGCACGAGGCGCGCACGTACACTTCGCGCGCAGTACTCGGCGATCGCGGAGCCGATGCGGCCGAACCCGCCGAGGATCAAATACACCCCACGTTCGCGTAGCGCCGGGGCCGCGGGGCGCGCGGGCGGGATCGGGTCGTAACAGGGAATCCAGCGTCGCCCTCCGCGGTGGGCGACGAGCGGCTCGTCCGTGTCGTCGTCGAGCTCCGCTGCGATCCGATCCGCGAGGGCCACGCTCGCATCGCCCGCGAGGACGTCGACGACACGCGCATGCACGTGCGCGAGCTCCTGCGCCATCACCTGGCCTATGCCGAGGATCGGAGCCCGCGCGGCGACGACGGGATCCCCTTCGAGCACGTCGGCGACGCCGCTGGTCACGATCGCCACGCGCGTGGGTGGAGCATGGCTGCGGGCAAGCGCCCGCGCGAAGGCGAGGACGCTGTAGAGCCCGGCGTTCAGCGTGGCGTCGACATCGCTCTCCGCCGCGCCTCGGGCACAGACGTGGACAACGGAGAGGGATCCTCCGCCGAGATCGTCGAGCAGGGCCGCGTGATCGCCGGACGAGCAGGGATCGATCTCGTAGCGGCCGGGCGAGGCGCGCAGGAACGCGGGCCCCTTCGTCGCTGTGAAGACCTCGGCCCCGGCGCCGG
>JANMGF010000482.1:0-3821 GCA_031374535.1 Polyangium sp. (in: bacteria) | reverse complement strand
CTTCGCCTTCTTCGCCGCCGCCTCGAGCGCGGCCGTCGCGTCCGCGGACTCCGCGAGGCCGAGCGCTTTCAAAAGCTCGGCGCGCGCGCTCTTGCGTTCCCCCTCGGCGCGATCGACCTCGGCGCGCAGCTCGACGACGGACTTGAAGAAGTCGTCGAGCGAGGGCTCCTTCGTCGCCACGACCTTGCCCTGCTCGATCTGCGAGAGCGAGGGCGCACAGCCAGGCGACGAGGACAAGCTCGCCGCGAGGACGAAGGTCCACGCGAACGTCGACCACGACGACCATCTCATCCGCACTGGAGCACGCCTCCCCAAAGCTCGAAGCTCGACTTGCCCTTCTGGAGGAACACCGCGGTCACGTAGGCGCCGGCCACGGCGACCATGCCCTGACCGAAGTTGCCGGCGGGCGGCGAGAGCGCGATCGGATCCCCCACGGGCACGAAATCCGGGCCGAGCGTCTGCGCACGGACCGCGCGTGCTCCCGCCGATCCTTCGGTCCAGATGAGCACCCATCGACCATCGGAAAGTCCTGCGATCCCAGGGGCAAATGCGTCGCCGCCGGGGCCTCCCGCGGGCAGCTCGATCACCTCGGTCGACGCCGGGATCGAACCCGCGGGCGCATGGCCGAGCCGGATCTTCCACGGGCTCTGATCATCGGCGCGATCGGCAAACAAGATCGCCACCTCGCGCCCGTTCCATCCGCTCATCGGCTTGCCCACTTGCCCGCCGGATCCCACGACCTTCACGATCTCGCCGACCGGCTTGCGATCCGGACCGAGGAAGCCACCGACGACCGCGCCGTCACGCCGGAACGAGAGCGCATACCCCTTGTCGCCCGCGATCACCACGCGCGCCGCGTCGAGCGGATCCGATCCTGCGATCGGCCAGAGGGACGCCGGCTCTGCGTCCACACGATCCGCGGCCGCGAGGTTTGCCCCGGCGAGACCCACGAAAAACGGCGAAGCGACCGGCACTTGCACGAGCGATCGGAGCGCGCCTGCGTTCTCCTTCGTCCCGATGAAGTACCCCTTCTCGGCCCCGGTCGGCGCGACGCGCTCGATGTCGCCGCTCGCCTTGTCGACGAAGGTCTCGTTCACCTGTCCGCTCGAGGGCGTGACCTCGATGCCGACGGCCTCGTCCGAGCTCTTCGCGTAGCCGATCGAGACGTTGCCCGAGGCGAGCGGCAAGAGCTCGAAGGGGATGCGGTTCGACACCACGGGCGCCCATCGCACCGGCTGCTTTGCCACCCAGCAAGGCTTCGGCGGCTGCGGCAAGGCGTCGCGGATCGTGCGGACCGTGTTCGCGAGGACCGCGCGCGCGCCGCCTCCGGCCACCGTCGGCTTGACCGAGCAACGGCCCACGAAAAACGCGGAGATCACCATCAGCACGAGCACGCCGCTGCTCGTGGCGATCGCGGTGATCGGCAGCTGGCTCGGCGCGGCGGCCTCGGGCGGCTTCACCGCGCGGAGCCCCTGCGCCGTCGCGGAGAGCTGGGATCGCTCGCGTGGCATCTCCACGTACGAGTGTGGACTCGTGTTGTCGGGGCCCGGCGACGGCGAGGTCGGCGGAGCATCGGACCCACCCGGTTCCCTCTCGGGCAGCGGCGCCGTCGTGGGATCCAGGAGCAGCCCCTCGATCCGCACCGTCTTGCTGACCTCGTGCGAGAGCTTCACCGCGCCGGCCATCGACTCGCCCGAAAAGCCCGTCAGCTCGGGAGGCAAGATCGCGGTCATGCTCGGCTCGCGCGGAGGCGGCGCCGGGGGCAGGTCCTCGATACGAGAAGGCGCCGTCACGGGGGCGATCTCGGGCGTCGTGGCGACCTCGGGCTTCGCGGCATCGGCCGGCGGCGGGATCGTTCCCGTCGGCGACACCTCCGTCGGCGGCGGGGCCTTGGAAGGCTCGATCGGCGCGGCCGGCGGCGTGCTCGGCATGGCCTTGGCGGCCGGGGGCGTGGCGCCTGGCGAGGCGGCGGTGCGCGGCGCGACGGGCGGCTTGAGCAGGGCCGAAGGACGCAGGATCGCCGAGGGCTTTTCAGCGACGGGCCGCGGGATGAACGGGGACGCCGCGGGGCGCACGGGTGCTTCGAGGGCGGACTTCGAGAGGACCTTCGAGGCCGCACGCACGGGGCTCGGGCCCATCGTGGACAGCTCCGAGGTCTTCGGCGCGGCGGGGGCCTTCGGCGTGGGGCCGATCGACGTGTTCTCCGCGGAGGCGCTCGCCTTCTTGGGCGCGTCGGCCGCAGGCTTCACGGGCGGCGGCGATGCGACGAGGTTCGGCACGGAAAGCTCGACAGGCGGGGGCGGGCGCGCCGGCGCCGCGAGCACGGCCTCCATGCTCGGGCCTCGCGGGATCGCGTTCTCGAAGGCCGCCCCGGAGTACTCCGGCCGCAACGTGATCGGCGCTCCGCCCTGGGGTGAGGCGTCTGGACCTCCGCCCGACGGCACCACGATCGGCGCACCTTGCGCGCCCTTCTGCGGCGCTCCCGGGCCGTCGATCCCGAGCAGCGTGCTCATCTTGCCGCGCGTGTCGGGCAACGTCCCACCAAAACGCGCCGGTGCGAGCGCCGAGGACGCGGGCGGCGCATAAGGCTCTGGCGCGGCCTCCTTGGGCGCGACGTCCGCAAACGCGGGCAACATGAAGGCGGGCACCCATTCGGCCATGCCTTCGCGCCAGACGAGGACGGACGGAGGGAGCACCCGGCTCGCGATCGCGTCTCGCAGCTCCGCGGTCAGGACGAGCCGCTGTACGCCTTGCTCGTCGGTCCAGCGCCACTCGTCGCGGCTGGTCACGCGCACCTCCGCGGGGGGCCTGCGGACGCGCGCGCCGTGCGCAGGTCGGGTTCGTGTCGGGCGAGCACCTCGGGAGAATCGTACAGCGACCCCCGCGGCGTTGCGTGGAATTTCGTTCGCCGAGGCGCAACTCCGGGCCGTCTCGGTCGATGTTCGGCCATGCGCGTCCCGGCTGCCCTTTCCCTCTTCGCCCGTGCCCTGCTCGCCGCGCTGAGCCCCCCGCGTTGCGCGGCTTGTGATGCATCCGTGCTCCGGGGCCGCGTGTTTTGCCCGACCTGCGCTGCCACCGTGCTCCGGACCGCGAACGTGGCTGGTAGCCCCCTCGCCTTCGCGGCCTTCGGCGGCGCCGTCGCGGCTGCGCTCAAGCGCTTCAAGTACAGCGAGCGCCCCGACCTCGGGCGACCGCTGGGCCACCTCGTGCGACGGCTCGTGCGGGAGGAGGCCCCCGTGGCGGACGTCGTGGTCCCCGTCCCGCTCCATCCACGAAGGCTCGTGGAGCGCGGCTACAACCAGGCCGCCCTGCTCGCGCGTGCCGCCGCGGACGAGCTCGACGTGCCCCTCGCCGCCCGTGCCCTCGCCCGGCGACGCGACACGCCCAAGCAAGCCACCCTCGGCCGGGCCATGCGGCTCACGAACGTGGAATGTGCCTTCGTCGCGCGCCAACCAAGGGCCGTGAAAGGCCGCTGGGTGCTGCTCGTGGACGACGTCGCGACGACGGGAGCCACGCTCTCGGCCTGCCGTGACGCGCTCCTCGAAGCGGGGGCGCGCGGGGTCACGGCGTTGTGCCTGGCCCGCGCCGGGGCCCCGGGATCCGGCGAGGAGGCGCTCGCACGAGCGGAATCCGCTTGATGCCCCGCGGATCGCCCGGGCCGATCGCGTCTCTATCGACGTTTCTTGCGGGGAGGCTGGGTGGGGCCGCGGCCTGGCACAAGCTCGATTCGCAACCATTGCTGGCACGGCACCTGGATCGTCTCGCCTGCCGAGAGCCATTCCGGATACGGCCCCTCGGCCGTGCTCGACACCCGGATGAAC
>JANMGF010000202.1:0-11370 GCA_031374535.1 Polyangium sp. (in: bacteria) | reverse complement strand
CACGGTCTTTCCGTCCTCGGCCACCGTGGGTTTGGGCGCGCAATCAACACGTCAGCATGACCGTCGCGCCGGTGGAAACACCGCCCCCGCCCCCCGAGCCGCCGGAACCGCCCGAATCGACCGAGCTCCCACACGCGAGTGCAAAGGGGAGCACGTTCAAAACGAGGAGCGATCGAAGAAATCGTCGAAGTTGCATGCGTCCATCATGCAGGAGCATGGCGTCGGCGTAAAGAACCGGGGGATCGCCCTTTTTTCACCAGCGTACGAGCGCGCCGATCTCGAAGGTATGCAGCGCGGCGCGCTCGGCGCCGGGGGGGCCCCGGAACGTGAGGTTGTAGAGAGGCATTACGCGCAAAAAGTCGTACGGCCAGAGGTCCGCGCCGATGAAAAAGGCGTCGGTGACGAGGTCCATGATCTGGAACGCAGCCGGGAAACGTTCCGCCTCGGCGCCACGCGCATACCCGCCGCGGAGCGCGAGCCATGGCAGCAGCGTGCGGCCCGCGGAGACCGAAAGCGCATGCACGAGCCGACCCACGCTCGCGCCCGCGGGATCCTCCACGCGGACGTACGTGAGCCAGTAGGTCGCGTCGAGCCGGAGCTCACCGCCCATCACGACCCCGAGCGAAGGGCTCGCCCCATGCGTCTCGATGCCGCCCGTGTAACGACGGTAGGTGTACCCGAGGCCGGTCGAGAGCCACGGGCGGATCGGCGCCGTTCCGTGCAATCGGAGGCGGAGCGCGGGGACACTCGCCGCCGGCGCGCCGAACGAGGCCTCCCCGCCGAGCGAGAAGCCATGGCCAAAGAGCCACGTGGCCCGGCCTCCATACGTCGCGCCGTAGGCCCAGCCGCCGGCCTGCGAGGACGGTCGCCCGCCATGTTCGGTCTCGACCCCGAGCACGAGGTGGCGCCACGCCTGCGAGACCTCGACCTCGACCTGCCCGAGCGTCGGCAAGGGCGCCGGGAAGACGAGCACACGCGTCGTGATCCGCGCGTACCCCGTCGAGAGCCTTCGCGCGAGGGCCCCTAGCTCCGGATCGCCCCCGGACGCCGCGTAGGCCCGCTGGGCGAGCGCATGCGCCCCGGTGAGGTCGCCCCGTGCCTGTTCGAGCCGAGCCCGACACGCGAGCAGGGCAGGGGTGTCGGGGCGCTTGGCCTCGTCGAGCACCCGCTCCGCCTCGTCCCAGAGGCCTTGCCACGTGAGCACGTGGAAGAGCCCGGCCCGCACGTCGTCGTCGTCCGGATGGCGGGACAGGACGTCACGGTAAAGGGCCGCCCCGCGCGCATAATGCCCGTCCCAGGCGTCGATCCGCCCGAGACCAGCCCGCGCCTCGTCGTCCGAGGGATCACGCGTCAGGAGCACCTCGTAGCGCCGCCGCGCCGCCGCCCGATCCCCGCCGTGGGCCGCGCGCCTCGCTTCCTCGTGCAGCGCCGCGCGATCCTCGCCGAGCACCTCGGTCACGTCCCGCGGCGGAGGCGCCGTGCAGGACACAATCATGCAGCAGAGGGTGGCCACCCCTGGGCCCGCGAGCGCGCGGCGGCCCCGACCCGAGGCCGGTGCACGGTGGCAACGCATGGGCCGAGCCTCCCACATCCCCACGGGAGGCGCACGCCGCCGCAGGGAAAGCGTGAGATCAGTGGAAGCGGTATCCGACGCCGACGGGCAAGGCGATGGCAAATCCGTCCCACGTCTTCAGGAACGTGGGCCAGGCGCTCAGGACGAGCGAGCCCGTGGTCAGGCTCTTGCCCTTGCCGAACTCCGCGAGGCGGAAGGAGACCTCGGCCGCGGCGCCGAACGAGAAGCCGTAGCCGGTCTCGTTCTCGGAAGGGATGGTGCGATCGAGCTCGAGCTCGACCTCGTCGGCTCCGTTCAGGTCGACCCAATCGCTCGGGACCTCGCCGCGCGCGCCGCTGATGGTCGCGGTCTGTCCGCCGAAACCCACGACGACCGTGCCGCCGACCCAGAGGCGATCGCCGACCCGCATGGAGAGCGAGGGGCCGACGAGGAGCGAGTAGCCGCCCGTGACGAGGTAGCTGCCGAAGAAACGACCGCCGAGGTGCATCGTCTCGCTGAGCGCGTATCCGACGAAGGCCTGGCCGCCGACCGGAACACCGATGGCCGGGTTGATCGTCGCGTAACAAACGCTGCTGTCGCAGGCCTTGTATTCGGCCGCCTCGCCGCCGAGCGGGTAGGTGATGCGGTACTCGTACGTCAGGTTCGAGAGCGCATCGACGCTGCCGCCGCCGAGGAAGAGCTGTCCGCCGCCGAACGCGCCGACGTCGACGACGATACGTTTGGCGCGGTGGATCGGCCCCTTGCCGTCGTCGGGCTCCTCGGGTTTGTCCTTCGGCGTCGTACCACCCGCGGCGGGATCGGACGTGCCCGCTTTCGGATCCGTGTCCGTCTTGCCGGCAGCCGCATCCGTGCCCGATCCTGCGGGTTTGTCCGCGGGCTTGTCGGGCGCCGCTGCGGCGTTCGGGTCCTCGGCGAGGGCGGGGACGATGACGGTCTTGCGTTCGGCTTGCTTGAGGGAGAGCGTCGACTCCCAGGGTTTGCGGCCCGGCGCGCTGGCCACGATCTTGTGCTCGCCGGGATCCACGGGGCGACCTTTGCCGAGCGCGGCGAGCTCGATTTTTTGCCCGTCGATCGCGATCTCGATGCCGGGCGTGTTCGCCGCGAGGGCGACGGTCACGCGCGGCAGCTTCGGCTCGAGCGCCTTGCTGTTGGCGCGCGCGCGGCTCTCGATGTCGGCGCGGCCCGCCTTGCGTGCGTCCGTCTCGGCGTCGAGCATCTCGCCCCAGGCGGTCGCGAGTTTGCCCTGTTTCTCGTGGCACAGCGCGAGATCCAGGAGCGTCGCGGGGCTCGGGGCGAGCTTGTACGACTCGGCGATCTTGGGGCAGGCCTCGTCGTACTTCTTCTCGGTGACGAGCTTCTTGCCTTCCTTCAGCAGGGCCACGGCGTCGGCCGCATGCGCGCTCGCGAGGGGCGCGAGGCAGGCCGCCGAGAGGGCCGAAAGGAAGAGGCAAAGGCGCGCGCGCCGGAGGGCGACGCGGGGAGCAACAACGTGGTTCGGGGTGTCTGTCTGGGTCATCGCGTGGTCCAAGGCAGGAGCCCGGGAAAAGAAAGCTACGAGTGAGGCAGACCAGAAATCAATTTTTTCTGGCGTTCGGGACGTCGACGACGTGCGGCCCCGGCGAATGCGCCGATTCTCAACGAATGAGGCCCCGCCACCAGGCGGTCGGCGCGCGGCCCTTGTCTTGCGGGGCGTTCGTCGGATCGGGGCCTTCGAGCTCGTCGCTGAGGCCCGAAAACGTCTCATCGAGGTCCCCCGGGTCGACGGACGCGGGGGCCGCCGGGTTCGCGCCCGAGAGCTTGAAGAGATCCGGCTGCAGGCTGTTCGGCCCGCCCGCGGCGGCCTCCGTCTGCGTGAGGGACTTGAACTCGAGCAACATGAGGTCGAGCATCTCGCCGATCATCGCGAGCCCGTCGACCTTCCTGGCCGGCGCGCCGGCGGCGCCGAGGACGAGCTCGGCGACATCGTACTCGCTGACCGGCCGGCCGAAGCGATAGAGGAAACGGGTGAGATCGCGGCCAAAATCGCGCGCGGTCTGGTAGCGGCCGTCGCGATCGCGGGAGAGCGCCGTGCGGAGGATGTCCTCGAGCTCCGGGGGGACATCCGCGTTGATCGGCTTGAGCGAGGGGATGTTGGCGTCGCGGACGAGCTTGACCGTGCCGAGATCGGTCTCGCCGAGGAAGAGGCGTTTGCCCGCGAGCATCTCCCACAGGATGATGCCGGCGGCGAAGACATCGACGCGTTTGTCGGCGCCGAGCTCCATCACCGTCTCGGGCGCGAGATACCCGAACTTGCCCTTGATCATGCCGGCGTCGCTGTTGGCGAGCTGGCTCGACGCCTTGGCGAGGCCGAAGTCCACGATCTTGCACTCGCCGTGGCGCGTGATGAGCACGTTGGCCGGCGTGATGTCGCGGTGGATGATGTTGAGGTGCTCGCCGTCGGGCGTGTGGAGATCATGGGCGTAGGCGAGGCCCTGGCAGATCTTCGCGGCGATGAAACACGCACTCTCGACCGGCATCGGCTTGCCGACCTTCTTCTGGTGCTCGATGACCTGCTTCAAGTCGGCGCCGTCGACGTACTCCATGACGATGAAGTAGGTGCCGTCGCCGACGCCGATGTCGAACACGCTCACGACGTTGGAGTGCGCGAGGCGGCCGGAGAGGCGGGCCTCGTCGAGGAACATGTCGATGAACTGGTCGTTCTTGCTGAGGTGCGGCAGGACGCGCTTGATCGCGACCTGCTTGCGGAAGCCCTCGATCCCTGCGCTCTCCGCGACGAACACCTCGGCCATACCGCCCGAGGCGAGCCGCTTGACGACCCGATAACGCTGGTTCTCCGACATCGACCGTTCCTCGTCCCCCCGCCTCGAAGAGTGTACCTGCTCGGCGTCGCGTTGTGAGGTTTTTGTCCTTTGCGATTCAGGGCACGAGGTCGACCGCGAGCACGTAGGCCTCGAGCCCACCGGTCTGCACCCGCGGCGCGTCGCTCATCCACGGATCACGCGCGAGCCGGACACGGATGCAGCGCGCAGAGCCCTCCTCGTCGGGGATCGGCGGCCCCGTCCATGGAGAACGCGCGTCGTCCGTGGAGAGCGCACCCTCACCGGCAGCGTGCACGCGGACCCGGGTCCCGATCTCTCGGCCTCGTACCATCGCGACCTCGAGCACCGAGCCCGCGTCACGCACGACGTCCCGCGTGGTCCATCGGATCGCCTTGCCATTCGCGGACGCGGTGACGCAGTACATGTCCTGATCGTCGATCCAGCCGAGCGCGCCCGTCCGCGTCTCGCCAGGCTCGATCGGCGTGGCCGAGGGCAACTCGTCGTTCGGTTCGAGCTCGTGCGACGACGGCTCCTCGGCGAGCGCCACCGTGATGCTGTACGTGTCCGACACGTTCTCGTACACGAAGGGGATCTTGCGTTCGCCGCGTGGATCCAGGTCTTGCAGCACGGAGGCGTAGTAGCGACCGGGCTCGATGCGCAGCCGCGGGATGGAGAGATCACGCCCCGGGCGACCCACGCAGTACTGCGCGATCGGAGCGTGGAAACCCTGCCGGTAGAGCAGCGTGCACGTCTCCATGTTCGGCAGCGCGGAGACCGTGAGACGCGTGATCCGAAAGCCCGTCTGTGACTTGGGGATCTCGAAGCTGTAGAAGTCGCGATCGCTGCGCTGCGTGTCGATCCTCTTGCCCAGGAGCCCCGACGCCGAAACGTCGATCGGCAGCGGGGTCGCGTTCGCGGGCGTGTCGTTCGGCTCGATCTCCGCGCCCTCGAAGCGTGGCGCCCCGCTTCGCGATATCACGAAGATCCCCGCTCCCGCGGCCGCGGCGATGAAGGGGACCGTGCAGGCGATCACGAGCAGGTGTCGCCGGCTGCGGAGCTTGCGTTCGTACGCTTCGACCTCGTCGCGGCTGGCGATCTCCTCGCCCGGGATCTCGATCGCCTCCGCGAGCGCCGCGCGCGTGAGCTTGCGGATCGCGCTGGCATCGAGGAGCTCCTCGACGTCGTCGGTCCCGAGCTTGCGAAGCTCCACCGCGATCGCAGCCTGGAGGTCCTCCGCGCTTTGCCACCGCGCCGCCGGCTCCTTTTCGAGCGCGCGTACCACGATGGCGTCGACCCCCGCCGGCACGCCGCGCGACGGCGCGCGTGTCGAGGGAGCGACCGCCTTCTCCGTGACGTGCTTGACGAGGATGCTCGCCGAGGTCTTCGCGTGGAACGGGTAATGGCCGGTGAGCGCGTGGTAGAGCAGCACGCCGACGGCGTAGAGATCGGCGCGGTGATCGACCGCATCGCCGCGGATGAGCTCGGGCGCGAGGAAGTACGGCGTGCCGATGAGCTGATCGCGGCGCGTCACCTCGCCGCCCACGCTCGCGTCCGCCTCCTCGCGGAGCTTGGCGATGCCGAAGTCGAGCACCTTGGCCACGTCAGTGCCGTCCGCCGTCGTCGTGATCATCACGTTCTGCGGCTTGACGTCGCGGTGCACGATGCCCTTCGCGTGCGCCTCGCCGAGCGAGCTGAGGATCTGCAGGACGATCTTGCCGAGGCGCGAGAACGGCATCGGTCCCTCGGCCGCGAGCACGGCGGCGAGATCGCGGCCCGTCACGAGCTCCATCACGATGTACGTGAGGCCGGCGTCCACGCCGTAATCGAAGACGTGCACGGTGCTCGGGCTCGAGAGGCGCGAGACGGTGAGGGCCTCGCGCTTGAAGCGACGTACGACCTCGGCGCTCATGCTGAGCTCGCCCGCGAGCAGCTTCATCGCGAGCTTCTTGCCGAGGTGGACGTGCTCGACCTTGTAGACGACGCCCATGCCGCCGCGGCCGATCGGCGTGAGGATGCGGTAGCGGCCCGCGACGACCAGGCCGATGAGAGGATCGGCGAGGTGCGCGCCGTCTGCGTCGTCGAGGGGCAACGCGAGCGCGAGGGCCGTGATGCGCGAGGTCGGCGGAGGCGTCGCCGCGGGCGCGGCCGTGTCCCCGTCCGTGGAGAGCTCCGTCGCCAGCGCCGTCATTTCGGCTCCCTGGGGAGCTCTGTCGCCTGGATCGTCCTGCATGCTCCCTCGTCCCTGCGTTTCGGCCTGACGGCGCGAGGCCCGCGCGGGCAGGCAGGGTAGACAGACAAGGAAGGCGGGATTGTGCCCCGATCCGCCTCGCCCGAGAAGCACGGACGCGCCTCAAACCCACGCGCCCCGAAGCCGCTCGGCCGCTGCGAGCACGTGTGCCCCGGTGATGGGCTGCCGCAGCGGGGGCCGGAGCTTCTCCACGACCTCCCGCGCGAGGACGTTCACGACCCACGGATGGCCGCCTGAGATCGCGGCGATTTGCGTCACGGCCTCGTCCTGGAACGGTTGCCCCGTCTCCTCCGTGTGTTGCGCCGCCAGCGCGGCCACCTGCGGGGTCGTGAAGTCGGGCAGGCGGAGGGCCGTCGCTCCCTCGACATCGAAGAGGTCCAGGGCCGAGGCCCGCACCTCGTCGGATCCGCAAAACACGACCGACCACGGCGCCGCCCGGGGCCGCGCCTCGTACGTCGCCCGGAGCTGGGCGAAGAGCCGCGCGCGCGCCTCCCGGGGAAGGAGATCCACGTCGTCGAGCAACAAGACGAGCGGCCGCGGACAGGCCCGCGCCCACGCCGAGAGCACGACGCCCATGAACCGCACGTCGTACGAAGGTGGCCACGGCGGAGGCCGGAGCGCCGCCGGCAGCTGTTCCCCGGCCGCCTGCGCGATCGCCTCGAGCAACGCCCGCTCGCACGCCGCCCCCTCCGTCCCACCCTTCAGCTGGCACGACGCCCGTACGACCGCCCACGATCCGTTCTCCGCGAGCCCCGCCGCGAGCCCCCGGAGCCACGTCGTGCGCCCATGCAGCCGCGGCGCGTGCACCACCACGTACTCCCCACGCGCGACGCGCTCCGGCACCTCCACGAGCCGCTCGCTCGCCGGGAGCATGTAGTGCAGCTCGCTGTGGCAGGGGCCTACCACGTTGAACCTGCGCCGGTGCCGGCGCGTGCCCAAGGAACGTAAGCGTCCTTCCGTATGGCGCCCCGCGTGTTCTCTGGAAACGCGACCGTATTCGATGGATGGCTCACCCAGCCATCCTTGCCCGTCGTGACTTGTTTTCGTGATCACGAAGAGGAATGTGTGGAGATCGGGCCGAGTCGAACATTTTTGGCGCGGGTCAGGCGACGCCCAAGGACCGGGCGATCGGGGCGAGACGCGTCGAGCCTGCCGCCGTCCGGGAAGGGCCGGCCGGTCGAAGCGCGCGCTACCGGGCCCAGGGCAAACGTCCGAGGAGCGCCCCGACGAACCCCGCCCCGAAACAGCCGACGAGCGTCGCAGCGCCGTAAAGCGCAGCCAGCCGCGTCTGCCCTGCCTGCACGTAGTTCACGAGCTCCAGGTTGAAGGTGGAGTACGTCGTGAAGCCGCCGAGAAACCCCGCCCCGAGCGCCACCTGCAGCGTCGGCCCGAGCCAGGTCGCGTTGCGGAAGAGCTGGAACAGGAGCGCGAGCAAAAACGAGCCCGCGACGTTGACGGCGAGCGTCCCGTACGGAAAGGCCAGGCCGTACCGCCCGAGGGACCAGGTGGTCACGAGGAACCGGGCCCCCGATCCGAGCGCGCCGCCGACGCACACCCACACGAGCTTCATCCCCACGAGCGCGCGCGCCTCCGAGCCGGCATGGCCCTACAGAACGCGATGCGGCCTTCCGGGTCAAGCCCGTCGGGCGCCGCCGTCCCCTCGCGTCTCCCGGTGGATCGGGGTACCATCGCGCGCGATGACGGAAGACCAAGCGGAGGCCCTCGCCTCCACACAAGCGTCCGCGAGCGCGGATGCCGAGAGCGCGGCGCCCGTCGCTGCTCCACCTGCGAGCGCGCTGCCCGAGGGAGCCTCGCCGCACGGGCACGAGCATGCCGCCACGACCCCGGGCGCTCGCTGGTCCTTGCTCCTCGGCGCGCTTGGCGTCGTCTTCGGCGACATCGGCACGAGCCCGCTTTACGCGATCAAAGAGTGCTTCAACCCCGCGAGCCCCCACCACCTGAGTCCCACGCCGGCCAACATCCTCGGCATCCTCTCGCTGGTCTTCTGGTCGCTCTTGATGGTCGTGTCGGTCAAGTACCTCACGTTCATCCTGAAAGCCGACAACCAGGGAGCGGGCGGGATCATGGCGCTGCTCGCGCTCGTGCCGGCGCGCAAGGGGCCGGGGACCGGTCCGCTCGTCTTGCTCGTGCTCCTCGGGGCGTCGCTCCTTTATGGCGAGGGCGTCATCACGCCTGCGATCTCGGTGCTCTCGGCCATGGAGGGCCTCGAGGTCGCGACGACGACGCTCAAGCCCGCCGTCGTGCCCCTCACAGTGGCCATTCTGCTCGCGCTTTTCCTCGTGCAGAAGCGCGGCACGGGTGGCATTGGTAACGTCTTCGGGATCGTCACGCTCCTCTGGTTCACGACCATCGCCACGCTCGGCGCCCGGTGGATCCTCGTCAACCGCGGTGTGCTCGCGGCCGTCGATCCTCGGTATGCCGTGCAGTTTTTCCTGGAGCACCGCGTCCACGGATTCTTGTTGCTCGGAGCCGTGGTCCTTTGCATCACGGGCTGCGAGGCGCTTTATGCCGACATGGGCCATTTCGGCCGCGCCCCGATCCGCCGGGTCTGGTTCGTGATCGTCTGGCCTGCGTTGCTGCTCAATTATTTCGGGCAAGGCGCATTTTTGCTCCAGCACCCGGAAGGCGTGACGAATCCGTTTTACGGCCTCGTCCCTTCCTGGGCCCTTTACCCGACCGTCGCCATTGCCACCGGGGCCACGATCGTCGCCTCGCAGGCGCTCATCTCGGGGGCCTTCTCGCTCACGCAGCAGGCGGTGCAGCTCGGCTACTTCCCGCGCGTGACCATCGTGCATACCTCGAAGGAGACCGAGGGGCAGATCTACATCCCCGAGATCAACCGCGCGCTCCTCGTCGCCTGCATCTTCCTCGTCCTGACGTTCCAGACCTCGACCGCGCTCGCAGCGGCGTACGGCATCGCGGTCACGGCCACGATGACCATCACCACCACGGTCTATTTCGTGGTCGTCACCCAGCGCTGGGGCTGGCCGCTCTGGAAGGCGCTGCCGCCGGTCGTGGTCTTCCTGGCGATCGATCTCTCGTTTTTCACGGCAAACGCGGCCAAGTTTTTCCACGGAGGCTGGTTCCCGGTCGCCCTGGCGTTCGTGATCTTCACGATCATGACGACCTGGAAATCGGGCCGCAAGATCCTGGCCGAGGCGTTCAAGGAGGGCGTCTTGCCGCTCGAGAACTTCCTCGAGGACGTCGAGCGCTCGAAGCCCCACCGCGTCCGGGGCACGGCCGTCTTCATGGCCTCGAACCCGCGCGGCACGCCGCCCGTGCTCCTCCACCATTTCAAGCACAACCAGGTCCTGCACGAGCAGGTCGTCCTGCTCTCCATCGCCAACGAACGTGTCCCCGAGATCCCGCCCGAGGAGCGGGTGACCGTGATCGACAAGGGGCACGGGTTTTTCCGGGTCAATGCCCGGTACGGCTTCATGCAGACGCCCAACGTCCCGAGCCTGCTCGCCGCGTGTCAAGAGCAAGGGCTCTCGATCGAGCTCCACCGCACGAGTTATTACCTCGGCCGCGAGACGCTCCTGCCGACGGGGCGCTCGAAGATGTGGAAATGGCGCAAGGACCTTTTCGCCTTCATTTCCCGCAACGCGCGGCCCGCCACGGCCTATTTTGGACTGCCCCCGGGTCGCGTCGTCGAGCTCGGGATGCAGATTGATCTCTGATGAAGGTCGCCGTCTTCGACACCCACCGCTACGAGCGGGAAATTCTCGCAGCAGCGGCCGCGCGGCGCGGGCATGAGCTCGTGTTCCTCGAACCGCGGCTCACCGAGGAGACAGCCGTGCTCGCCCAGGGGGCCCGCGTGGCCTGCTCGTTCGTGAACGATCGCGTGACGGCGCGCGCGCTCGAGACGCTGGCCGGGCTCGGCGTCGGGCTCATCGCGCTCCGATCGGCCGGCTACAACCACGTCGATCTCGAGGCGGCGGCGCGGCTCGGATTGCCGGTCGTCCGCGTGCCCGAATACTCGCCGCACGCCGTCGCCGAGCACGCAGCCGCGCTGATCCTCGCGTTGAACCGCAAGATCCACAAGGCTTACGTCCGCGTGCGCGAGGGCAATTTCTCGCTGGAGGGCCTCACCGGCTTCGATATGTTCGAGAGGACGGCGGGCGTCATCGGCACGGGGCGCATCGGGGCGGCGCTCGCGCGGATCCTGCATGGATTCGGCTGCCGCGTCCTCGCGTACGACCTGCATCCGAACCCGGAGCTCGAAGGGATCGTCCGGTACGTCTCGCTCGCCGAGCTTTACGCAGCGGCCGACATCGTCTTGCTGCACGTCCCGCTCACGCCCGCCACGTACCACCTTGTGAATGCGGAGGTGCTCGCGTCGATGAAGCGCGGGGTGATGTTGATCAACACGGGTCGAGGCGCGCTCGTGGACACGCCCGCGCTGCTCGAAGCGCTGAAGGCGGGGCAGGTGGGGCACGCGGGGCTCGACGTGTACGAGGAGGAAGAGGGCATCTTTTTCCGCGATCTCTCGGACCGCGTGATCCAGGACGACGTGCTCGCGCGGCTCTTGACCCTGCCGAACGTGCTCATCACCTCGCACCAGGGGTTCTTGACGCAGGAGGCGCTGACGAACATCGCGGAGACCACGTTCGAGAGCGTCTCGGCGTTCGAGCGGAGCCTTCCGCTCGTGAATGCCGTGCACGCAGAGGCCGTGATGAGGTCGTGAGCGGTTGCGGCGGCGTTTTCGG
>JANMGF010000403.1:0-17738 GCA_031374535.1 Polyangium sp. (in: bacteria) | reverse complement strand
GTCTGCTCTTGCGCGGCGGCGACCGCGTCGAAGAAGGCCTTCGTGCGCGGGCTCGTGAGCGTGATGGCCGCGAGCACGAGCGCGCCCACGTCGAAGAGGATGAGCCGCGCGCGCGGCAGCCAGAGCCACAAGCGACGATCGAGGAGAAGCGGCCACGCCTCGCGTTGATCCGCCGGCGCAGTGGAGGGGAGCACGGGGAGCACGTCCCCGATACGCACGACCGAGTCGACCCACGCGTACCGCGCGTCGCGCAGGAGCCAGAAGGTCACGGTGGCGAGCGCCGCGTTCACGAGGAGAGCCTGGATCGCGAGCACGCGCGCGCCGGGCCTCCCGCTCATGGCCATCCCGCTGGCGATCACGAGAAGCACGGAGAGGATGAAGCGGCCGGCGGAGAGCGGGAACGCGAGCTGGCTCATCTCGCCGAGCGCACGCATGCGCGCGGCCTCCTGGAGGACCATGAGGGCTTCGAGCGGCTCGGCCGACTCCTGAACGGCGCGCGTCAAGGCCGCGACGTCGGGCAGGTTGGCCTCGCGTAGGTACACGAGCGTCGCGAACGCCTCGGAGAGCCCCTGCACGCCGATGAGCCATGCAAGGATCATCGCCGCGACGAGGTACCATGGCCTCTGCGTGCGCTTGCGCGCGGACGATGGCGGAGGCGGAGGCGGCGCCGAGGTGCTCACGCAGGGGGGGCTCTAGCACGTTCCTGCGGGGCCGCGAACCACAGGTGGCGCGGAGCAGGCCACGTGTACTAAGAAAATGCCTGCAAGAGGTACCGGGTGGCCATCAAGAAGACCGAGCCGGGTAAAAAGAAGACGAAAGCCTCGGCGGACGGGGCAACCAAGCGAGGCAAGCGGAACACCGCGTCTGGCGCGGCGAAAGCCGAGAGGCAGGCGTCCGCGTCTCGCGGCGAGTCGGCCAGGGCCGCGGATGGGTCCGCAGACGAAGAAGGCGGCGCCGCCGAGGCAGGCGAGTCCGAGACCGAGGTGGTCGACGCCGACTTCGAGATCGTCGACGAAGGCGTCGACGCAGGCTCGCTGGAGAAGCTCCCCGTGCTCGCGCGCCGCGGGGCCTCGCAGAAGGGCAGCAGCGACGCCGCGCTCTCGCGCACCGATCCGCTGCAAGCTTACCTGCGCGAGGTGCAACGACACTCGCTGCTCACGCCCGAGGAAGAGCAGCGCCTCACGCGGCAGTACGTCGAGTCGCCGGACGTGAAGACGGCCGCGCGCCTCGTCACGGCGAACCTCAGGCTCGTGGTGAAGCTCGCGTACGAGTATCGCCGCGCCTACAAGAACATCATGGACCTCATCCAGGAGGGGAACATCGGCCTCATGCAGGCCGTGAAGCGCTACGACCCCTACCGCGGCGTGAAGCTCTCTTCGTACGCCGCGTGGTGGATCCGCGCGTACATCCTGCGGTTCATCCTGAACAACTGGCGGCTCGTGAAGCTCGGCACGACGCAGGCGCAACGCAAGCTCTTCTTCAACCTGAACAAGGAGAAGGCGAGGCTCTCGGCGATGGGCATCGAGCCCACGGCGGGCGAGATCGCGCGTCGTTTGTCGGTGGAGGAGAGCGAGGTCGTCGACATGGATCGGCGCCTCTCGAGCGGCGAAGCGTCGCTCGACGCGCCCGTCGGCGACAGCGAGGGGCGCTCGGTGTCGAGGATCGATCTCATGCCCTCGTACACGACCGGCCCCGACGCCGCGTACGAGTCGCACGAGATGGACGAGATGGTGCGCGAGCGTCTCACGAAGTTCCGCGAGACGCTGAAGGGCAAGGACGTCATCATCTTCGACAAACGCATGGCGGCCGAGGATCCGCTCACGCTCCAGGAGCTCGGCGACGAGTTCGGCATCTCGCGTGAGCGCGTGCGGCAACTCGAAGCGCGGCTGACGGGGAAGCTGCGTGAGTACCTGCGGGAAGAGCTCGGCGACGCCGTCGGCGGCGACGCGAGGTAGGCCATGAACCGCGCTCCCGAGCGCGGGGTGCTCTACGTGGTGGCGACGCCGATCGGCCACCTCGGAGACCTGTCACCCCGCGCGGCCGAGACCCTCCGCATCGCGCATCGCATCGCCGCGGAAGACACGCGGAGGACACGCGGGCTGCTCACGCACCTCGGCATCGCTGGCAAACCGATCGACAGGCTCGATGCGCATGCGTCGGCGCACGATGTCGCGCGTGTGGTCAATCATCTCGTGCAAGGGGAAGACGTCGCGCTCGTGACCGACGCGGGCACGCCCGTCGTGAGTGATCCGGGCACGGACCTCGTGCGCGCGGCGGCGGACGCGGGCGTGCGTGTGGTGCCGATCCCGGGGCCGAGCGCGGTGATCGCGGCGCTCTCGGCTTCGGGCCTGTGTACCGGCGCGTTTCGGTTCCTCGGCTTCTTGCCGCGCAAGGGCCCCGAGCGACGCGACGCGCTCGAGCTCGGGCGCGCGACGCCCGAGTCCGTGGTGCTCTTCGAATCACCCGAACGAACGGCCGAGACGCTCTCCGACCTCGCGACGAGTTTGCCCGCGCGGAGCGGCGCGGTCGCGCGGGAGCTGACGAAGATGCACGAGGAGATCCTGCGTGGCCCTCTCCCCGAGCTCGCGCGGATCGCCTCCCAACGCGAGACGCTCGGCGAGGTGACGATCGTGATCGGTCCCGGTGAAGTGCCGAAGGGTCCGCTCGTCGGCGACGAGGAGCTCGATCGGCTCATCGACGAGAACCTCGCGCGCGGGCGTCGGCCGAAGGACGTCGCCGACGAGCTCGCCCTCGTGTCGGGCCGTCCGCGGCGTGAGCTCTACACACGTGTGCTCGGTCGGAAGAGGGACGAGCGGTGACGGACATCCACGCGATCGTCTCGCACCCCGGGGCGATCGAGTCGTCGATCCTCGAAGCACTCGCGACATCGGTGGTGGTCCAACGAAGGCCGCTTTCGCCCGTCACGCTTCGCACGCTGGAGGGCGGCGAGGGTGCGCCGGTCCTGCTCCTGCACGGCCGCATGCATGCAGCGACGATCTGGGCACCGTTGATCCAAGCGCTCGTGCCTTCGCGTCGCGTGATCGCCGTCGACTTGCCGGGTCTTGGCCACTCGTCGTCGCCGCCGTTTCGATCGCATGATCCCGAAGAGGCAGCGCGTTTTTTCGTCGATCCGATCGCCTCGCTCGTGCGTGAGCTCGGCCTCGAGCGGGCTTCGATCGTGGGGCACTCGCTGGGCGGGCTCGTCGCGCTGGAGCTCGTGTTGCGAGGCCATGTGCGGCCTCCGAAGCTCGCGCTCGTCTCCTCGATGGGGCTCGGGCCTTCGATGAGCGCGGCGGCGCGTGCCTTCTATCGCTTCGGTCCGGAGCGGATCGTGCGGTTGCTCGGGACCACGCTTTTCTCGCGTCTTCTCGACACGGCGAGCCCCCGCGCGCGGTCGTCGCGTCCCGCCGCGCTCGAAGCCGAGCTCGCGAGGATACTCGGCGGCAAGGCGCCGCCGTCGCGCGCCTTCAACACGCTCCTGCCGCTGTTCGGTCCGATCTACGATCGATCCTTGGACCTCCAACGAATCGACGTCGAGACGCTCGTCGTGTGGGGTGAAGACGATCCCGTGATCCCCGCGCCCGTCGCGATCGCAGCGGCCGCGTCGATCCCGCGCGCGGAGCTCGTGATGTTGCCCGGCCTCGGGCATGCGCCGCACCTCGAAGACGAGGGTCGTGTCGTGCCGAAGCTCGCGTCGTTCCTGGCGTAACGAAGCGCGCCGCGCGTCAGCCGATGTTGACGTCGACCTCGTGGAAGCCGGCGACCTGCTCGTGGCCTTCGATCTGACGTCGGATCCAGGGTGCGTCGCGCTGCGCGACGATGATGATGTTGATCTCCTGGCCGGGCTTCGGCGTGATCCCGGACGTGGAGAAGCCCATCTTGCCGGCGTCCTCGAGCGACATCACGACGGCCTGGGTCTCGCGCTTGGTCTCGTCCGAGAGGAGCGTCTCCACGTCGGAGCCCTTCACCATGTGCACCACGAAGGCAATGTGCATGGCCGTCATGGTCGCCTCCATCGCGCCCGGAGCGCAAGAGCCGAGGGGTGCGCCAACGTCCCTCCGCGCTCTCCTCTGCGCTCCACGCCGCGCACCCGAACCCCTCGTGCGCCTCCTCTGCGTGCGGTGAACGGCACGAGCGTCCATCGGTGCCTGCCTCTGCATGCCGCGGCGCGCGCCGGACTTCCTTCGAGCGCGCTCCCTGCACGCAGCGACCCGCACGAAGCGCCTTGGGTGCACGCCTCTGCACGCCGCGGAAGCGGCCCACCTCCTGACGTGCCTTCCTCGACGTACAGCGCGTTGTCTGAACGAGGCGAAGGGTCGTACACTGCACGTATGGATAACCCTCGTGAAGACACGGGCGACGATCTGTATCGCACGCGCGGCGCATTCAGCATCTCCGGCGTGCGCGCGGACGCTGAGACCAAAGGGATGGAGGTTGCCTTCGCAGAGGTCCACCTCGAGCTCAAGGTCAAGATTCGCACGCAGGAGGATCTGGAGGAGGCGGTCGAGGAGCACGAGGCCGTGATCTCCGGCTGCGATCGGGTCGTCGATCGGCTCGTCCGCTCCTTCGATCTGCGCCTTTTCGACCTGTGCGACAAAAACCGGGACGACGCGCGCTATCGCCGTTATTTCGTCCATGGTCTTCGCTCCGTGACGGAAGCCGACGCCCGCGAGGTCGAGCCCAAGCTGGTACGTGACATCGTCAAGACTCTGGACGAGGACAAAGAGAAGCCCGGGTTCAAGCCGCTGCACGATGAATATTACACCAAGCTCATTGCCGCTGTGGAAGCCGTTGAGGCCGCGGACGCCGCGTGCACCAAGGTCGAGGAGGAGCTCGCCTTCCTGAAGTACAAGACGATTGAGGACGTGAAGCGCCGCTGGGTGGAGGAGCGGATCAAGCTGCACGCGGACCTGACCAAAAAGTTCCCGAATGACGCGGCGCGGGTGGAATCGTATTTCCGTCGCTTCGCAAAGCCGCGCAAGAAGAAGGGCGCTCCGGGCGGGGGCTGATACGAATGAGGAGCCGCGGCGAGCGTATCGTCCTGTCGCTCGTCGTGACCCTTTTACTCGGCCTTCTCGGCCACGTGATAGGGGCTTGGGGCGCGAGCCGCAATCAAGGAGGCGAACGCATGCAACGTCATGGTGTACCCGGGCTGCGCGAAATGAAGATGCGGCATGAGCGGGCGAGCGGTTTGCGGTTTGCGTGGGCAGTTCTTTTGGCTACATGCATGGCTGTGTGCATGGTGCCGATGGGGTGCGGGTCGAGCGAGGAGCATGCGGTCGCGCCCGAGCGGACGTAGGGTTCGCTCCCTGCGAGTACGGTCCATGCGCTGCAAGCGTGCGCGGAAGAGGGTGCAGGGCGGCTTCGGCGCCGGGCGTACGAGATCGGTTTCAAGGTCGAGCTCACGGACGACCAGGTGCAGGCGGTAGCGCCCAAGGGCGCGCGGCTCGACGACGCCGGCCTCGAACGGTGCATGATGAATGCGCTGCGAACGATGGCGGACGCGGGGTTCTTGAGGGACAGGACCGAGGTGATCTCGCACGGAGGGCTCCTGCCCGCGCGAGGCGTCCTGGCGAACGTCACGGTGTTGCCCGAGCTCGTCAAGGTGGCCGAGGTGGTCGTCGCAGGCTCCGGGGGTGTGACAATCGTCGTGGTCGTGGTGATCGTCGCGGCCGTCGTGTTGTCGCAGGACAAGCCGAAGGAGGAGGTGATCGAGGCGATCAAGAAATGGCCGAAGCACGTGCATGAGAAGTGCCAACCCCGGCTCTACGAGTGTCTTGAGAATAGAGATCAACCGGATCGGAACAGCGATTTCGGATCCTCGAAGGATTGTGGCGCATGCGTTCGAAGTTGCAGAAATAACAATGGAATATGGCCTGTTGACAAATGTCCGCCCCCGGGCTATCGCCCGAACTGAATGGGACGCAGGAGGAGATGACATGCCGTCCGCCGACGAACCCCATCCGCTCTGCTGGTCCTGCCGGAAGAAGCCCGCGACCGAACCCTACATCCGGCCCAAGTCTACCGAAAGGGTGTGCGCGACCTGCCTCGATCGACTCCAGGTGCAAGATGCATTCGAGCGCGCATTACTTCATTTCCTGAAGCTGGAGGACGAGGAGCGATACGATGAAGTGCTCGCGGGTATCGATGCCTTCCTGGAGGCGAACCGTCACCGCGATCACGACCAATGGCTGGCGCGAAGCGCCGCGATGCATCGAACCTGCGTCCTATCCGAGGCGGGCCGGGACGCGGAGGCCGATGAGGCGTGTGATGCCTGGGGACGGTTCCCCTTTGATAACGTCACGGATCGATGGTTCCACGCGAGCGTAAAAGCCCAAATCGCGCAAGACCTCGGGAGGGCGCAGGAAGCCCTGCCGATCTTCGAGGAGGCGTTCAGCCATCAGGATCCGAGGTTTGCCTCATCCATTCCCTATTACTTGCATTGGCTGGTCGAATTTTCGGACGCCGTAGGCCAACCGGTCGACGAGAAATGGCGGCGCGTCGCGGAGGCGGGGGCGGAAAACTTTGCCGTCGAGATGCCCGTCCGGGACTCGCTCGGCGAGAGTATGCTCGCGCTCGCGGAGATGACCCGAGAGATGCCGTCGAAGGCGGAGCGGGAGTGGAGGATGAAACACGGCGGCGGAACCTGCGAAGACAAATCGTGAATCACACCGAGTTGTCCGCGTCTCCCGAGGGAGGTGAGGCCCCCGCCTCCTGTGTGCCCTCCCCTTGCTGTCGTCAGCCGCGTTTTTTCTTGAGGTGCGTCCGCAGCGCGCGTGACGTCGAGCGACTCTTGCGAAGCTCCTCGGACCGCGCGCGGGCGTCGGAGAGCGTCTCGAGGCGCTCGCCCTCCCGCTGGAGGTTCTTGTAGGCCGCGAGCCTGTCGGCGGGAAGCGCGCCCTCGGCGACGGCGCGTTGCACGGCGCAGCCAGGTTCTTTTTCGTGGCGACAATCGCCGAACCGGCAGCGCGCCGCGAAGGCGGCGACGTCGTCGAAGGTCTCGTCGAGGCCCGAGGTCGTATCCCAGAGGCCGATCTCGCGCATGCCCGGCGTATCGATGACGATTCCGCCCGTGGGGAGCACCACGAGCTCGCGCCGCACCGTCGTATGGCGGCCCTTGTCGTCGTCGTCGCGGACAGGCGAGGTGGCGAGGCGTTCCTCGCCGAGCAGGCGATTGATGAGCGTGGATTTGCCGACGCCAGACGAGCCGAGCAAAACCCCCGTCGCGTCGCCCTGCAGATACCCGCGCACGATTTCGATGCCCTCGCCCGTCTCGGAGCTCGACGCATGGATGGGCACGCCACGCGCGATGGCCGTGGTCGCTTCGATTGCGGGGCCGGGATCGACGAGGTCGGCTTTGCTGAGGAGGATGATGGGCTCAGCGCCACTCTCGCGCGCGAGGGCGAGGTAACGCTCGAGCCTGCGCGGGCTGAAGTCGCGATTGAGTGAGCTCACGAGGAAGACCCGATCGACGTTCGCCGCGACGACCTGGGGCTTCTTGTCGAGCCCTGCCGCGCGCCTTATGAACGCCGTGCGGCGCGGCAAGAGGGCCTGGATGACCGCGCGGCCCTCGGTGTCCATGGTCTCGTCGAGGACGACCCAATCGCCGACGGAGGGCAGGTCGAGCGAGCTCTCGGCTTCGTGGCGGAGCCTGCCCGTGACCACGGCCCAGCGC
The DNA here is from genome assembly GCA_031374535.1 of Polyangium sp. (in: bacteria). Lineage (GTDB taxonomy): Bacteria > Myxococcota_A > Polyangia > Polyangiales > Polyangiaceae > Polyangium. The sequence continues at coordinate 10,063 of JANMGF010000403.1, read as the reverse complement.
TCGCTCGTTCCGTCGTGCACACGATAAGCGCCGCGGTGCTCGGTGATGACCCGAGCGGGCACACGCGAGGGCGAATGCGCGATGTGCGCGGCGAAATGGCTGTCGAAGAGGGGGGTGAATCCGAGTCGAGCGAGGGCAGGGGTCATGGCGGAAGGCGTCTTGGCCTCACGCGGAACATAGCAGAGGAAAGGGCGTCGCCCCGTCAGCCTTCCTTGCGTTCACCGAGCAGCTCCAGCCGGGCGATCGTCCTGCACGTCTCGCTGATGGCGCGCATGAGGCGCAGGCGGTTTTCGCGGACGGGGATGTCGTCGGTCATGACGTACACGTCGAGGAAGTAGCGGTGCAGGAGCGGCGCGAAGCTCGCGACTTCCTGAAGCGCGCCGGCGTAGTCGCCCGCGCGTCGCAGATCGACGAGCCGGGCCGCGAGCGCGAGGTGGCCGTCGTACACGGCACGTTCGCTCGCGTGGTCCTCGGCCCGCGGCGCGGTCGGCTCGCCCAGAGGAGCGCCGCTCGCGATGTTCGTCGCGCGCTTGAAGACCTCACCCACGCTCGCACGTGTCGGCGCATCGAGGCCCGCGAGCGCCGTCGCCCGGGCCCGCGCGTCGAGCGGCCTGTCGGATGCGACCGGCAGCGCAGCGGCGACCGCGTCGCTGGGTAGCTTGGCTTCGAGCAGGCCGCGCAGGCGCTCCGTGAAGAAGTCGCCGAGCTTGTCCCCGAGCTCGCCGGGACCGAGATCCAGCGAGACGCCGCCGTACCCGTCGTATGCCGCGCGGAACGCGTCCGAGATACGCAGGTCGAACCCACGATCGAGCACGGTGCGCAGGATCCCGAGACACGCGCGCCGGAGGCCGTACGGATCGGCGGCGCCCGTCGGCGTGAGTCCGATGGCGAAGCAGCCGATGATGGTGTCCATCCGATCCGCGATCGACACGAGCGCGCCCGCATCCGAAGGCGGCGTCGCTTCCTGCGCGCCCTTCGGCTGGTAATGCTCGCGGATCACGTCCGCGACCTCGCGGCTCGTGCCTTGCGCGATCGCGTACGCGCGCCCCATCTCGCCTTCGAGCTCGGGGAACTCGCCGACCATGAGCGAGACGAGGTCACACTTGGCGACGTGCGCGCCGCTCACCGCGGCCATGATCGTGGGCTCGGGGAGCATGAGCAGGAGGCCGAGCTCACGCGCGAGCCGCTCGATGCGCTCCGCCTTGCCGAGCACCGTGCCGAGCCGCTTCTGGAACACGATCCCCGCGAGCTTGGTGCGCCTCTCCGCGAGGGGCACCTTGAGGTCTTCGCGGTAGAAGAAGCGCGCATCCGAGAGCCGCGCGCGCATCACGCGATCGTTGCCGCGCCGGATGTTCTCGGGTTTCTCGGCGGTGTTCACGACCGAGAGGTACTTCGGCAGGAGCTTGCCATCGGGCCCACGCACGCCGAAATAACGCTGGTGGCCCTTCGCGACGGCGAGGATCACGCGCTCGGGCAGCTCGAGGAACTCCTCGCCGTAGCCGCCTACGATCACGTGGGGCTCCTCGACGAGCGAGAGGTTCTCCTCGATGAGGAAGTCGTCCTCGATGAGCGCGCCGCCCGCGCTCTCTGCCGCCTGGAGGAGCCGCTCGCGCATCACCCGCGCGCGCTCTTCCGGATCGACGAGCACGTGCGTTTCACGCAGCGCGTCCACGTACGCGCTTGCCGCGTGGATCGTGAGCGCATTCGGCGCGAGGAAGCGGTGTCCGTACGTGACGCGTCCGCTCTTCACGCCGGCGATCTCGACGTCGATCACGTCTTCACCGAAGAGCGCGATCATCCAGTGGATCGGCCTTCCGAACGCGAAGTCGCCTGCGCCCCAGCGCATGGACTTGCGGAAGGGGATCGCGGTGATGATGGCCGCGAGCGCGTCGGGCAGGAGCGTCGACGCGGGCTTGCCTGCCTCGCGCCGCGTGCCGACGAGGTACTCGCCCTTGGGCGTCTCGACGCGCCGGAGATCGGCCACGGAGCCGCCGATCTTCGACGCGAACGCCTCGGCCGCCCTCGTCGGCACGCCGTCCTTGAACGCCGCTTTGACGGGCGGCCCGGTGACCTCTTCTTCGAGATCCGGCTGGCGATCGGCGACGCCTTGCACGAGCACGGCGAGCCTGCGCGGGGTGCCGAGGGCCCGGATGATTCCGTGCGTGAGGCGAAGCTCTACGAATCGTTTCTTCAGGAGGTCGGGGAGCGCGCGGAGCGCGGCGTCGACGAACGAAGCGGGCAGCTCCTCGCAGCCGATCTCCAGCAAGAGGTCGCGGGTCTGGGACATGGGGCGCGCAAGGTAGCGCAAACGGGGTGAGGCGGGGGAGGGGAGTGTGGCGGGCGGATCGGGCGCGGCGCTCGGGATGTCGAGGGCGAGGCTTGAAGCCGTCCACGTCGTAGCCTGCGCTCATGCGCCGACAACTCGGTGTGGTTCACGGTTTGTTTTCGCCGGTTCCGCCGCCCTGTTTCATCCTCCACTCCCGCTCCGCCTTCGAGGGCATCTCTCGGGTCATCTCCGCGAGCGCGAGCATACTCTCGCCGAGCGAGTCCCGGACGGGCATCTCGACGGCAAAGTTTTCCGCCCCCGCCTCCGCGACGCGCCGCCATTTCTCATCGACCGGCTGGCCTACGGCGTCCGAAAATTCCACCAGCCAATGCAAGTAGTAAGGAATGGCCGAGGCGAACCTCGGGTCCTGATGGCTGAATGCCTCCTCGAAGATCGGCAGGGCTTCCTGCGCCCTCCCGAGGTCTTGCGCGATTTGCGCTTTTACGCTCGCGTGGAACCATCGATCCGTGACGTTATCAAAGGGGAACCGTCCCCAGGCATCACACGCCTCATCGGCCTCCGCGTCCCGCCCCGCCTCGGAGAGGATGCAGGTTCGATCTCGGGTGATGCTTCGAACCAGCCACTGGTCGTGATCGCGGTGGCGGTTCGCCTCCAGGAAGGCATCGATACCGGCGAGGACTTCATCATATCGCTCGTCGTCCTCCAGCTTCAGGAAATGTCGCCATGCGTCCTCGTAGTCATGTTGCACCTGCAGCCGGTCGAGGCAGGTCGCGCACACCCTTTCGCTGAAATTCGTCTGCGTGTGTGTGTGGGTCGCAGGTTTTTTTCGGCAGAACCAGCAGAGCGGATGGGGTTCGTCGGCGGACGGCGTGTCATTTCCCTCCTGCATTGGATTCAGTTCGGTTTCCAACCCGGCGGCGGACACCTTCGATAAGGCCATTGACCTCCCTCACGTTTGCACTCCGCAAAGCATCCACGACAATCTTTCTTTCCCCCGAATACCTCCCGGTTCCAATTCGGCTGGTATTGATTTCCGAGACACTCGTCGAACAGGGGTTGGCACTTTTCCAGGACCTTCTTCGGCCACTTCTTGATCGCCTCGATCACCTCCTCCTTCGGCTTGTCCTCCGACAACACGACGGCCGCGACGACCACCACGACCACGACCACGACGATCGTCACACCCCCGGAGCCCGCGACGACCACCTCGGCCAGCTTGACGAGCTCGGGCAATACCGTGACGTTCGCCAGGACGCCTCGCGCGGGCAGGAGGCCTCCGTGCGAGATCACCTCGGTCCTGTCCCTCAAGAACCCCGCGTCCGCCATCGTTCGCAGCGCATTCATCATGCACCGCACGCAAACCGCCCACCGCTCGCCCGCTCATGCCGCATGTTCGTTTCGTTTCACCCCTCCCCGGACGTCCCCTTCTTCTTCCGCGGCTTCGCGAATCGACGGAAATACGATTCCACCCGCGCCGCGTCGTTCGGAAACTTCTTCGTCAGATCCGCGTGCAGCTTGATCCGCTCTTCCACCCAGCGGCGCTTCACGTCCGGGATCGTCTTTTCCTTCAGGAAAGCGATCTCTTCCTCGACCTTGGTGCACGCGGCGTCTGCGGTTTCGACGGCCTCCACGGCGCCGAGGAGCCGGGTGAAGTATTCGTCGTGGAGCGGCTTGAAGCCGGGCTTGTCCTTGTCCTCGTCCAGGGCCTTGAGGATGGCGCGAACCATCTTGGGCTCGACCTCGCGCGCGTTGGCCTCCGTCACGGAGCGCAGACCTTCGAGGAAATAACGTCGATAACGCGGGTCGTCCCGGTTCTTGTCGCAGAGGTCGAAGAGGCGCAGGTCGAAGGAACGGACGATCCGATCGAGGAGACGATCGCAGCAGGAGACAATGGCCTCGTGCTCCTGGACCGTCTCCTCCAGGTCTTCTTGCGCGCGGTGCTTGGCCTTGAGCTCGAGGTGCACCACCACGAACGCGGCCTCCATCCCCTGGGTCTCGGCGTCCGCGCGGACGGCGGATATCGAAAATGCGCCGCGCGTGCGGTACTGGTCGGTGCCCGTGTCGTCACGAGGGTTGTCCATGAGCGCAGGGTACGACCGCTCGCTTCCTCTTGGCAAGGCTCCGCACGTCGAGGTGGGTGTGTGTGACGTTCGGACGCTGCCGTGGCGTGCAGAGGTGTGCACGGAAGGCGCTTCTTGTTAGCGGCGGCGTTCGGGGAGTGTGCTCGAAGGGTCGCGGGTGTGCGTCACAGCGTGCAGAGGTGGGCGCTGAGGGGCGTTCGTGCCGTTCACCGCATGCAGGGAGCGCGTGGGAAGGAGGTGTAGACGCATCACGGGATGCAGGGGAGCGGGGGGCGGCACGCGGAGAGCGAGCAACGCGGGTGGATCCGGCACGTTTTCCCATCGCTGGTTCGCCTCCGCCAAACGCCTCGTACGGTCTTGACGAACCATGGCCGGTCATGCCAAACCTGTTCTCGGGACGACGCATGCGGCAGCTTTCCCTCTTCGACCACGCAGAACTCCCGACCGAGCCCGCCGACCCTGTCCCGGGTGCGCAGCTCGACCTGTTCGATCAGCGCTCGCTGGGGCTTGCGCGCGTCGGCGAGGCGATCCTTCAGGGCGACCTGGGCGTCGCTTTGGCCGAGCTTTCGACCCTTCGAGCGCGCTTACGCGACGATCCGGCCATTCGGGAGCATATACGCGTCGTCTCTCGACTCCACAAACGGCTCGAATCGGCGTCATCGTTCGCGCCCCTCGAGCGATCCCCTGTCGTGATCGCGGTCGCGCGGGAGCTCCTGGGCATGGCTGGCGCGTATCGAGCGCTCGGGGAGCGCCTTTTGCGTCGCGCCGCGTACGAATGGCGGCTGGCCGTGGGGGACTCCGTGCCGCTCCAGGGCAAATTGCCGGGCGAGCTCTTGTGGGAGATCGGCGATCTCGTCGAGGCGCAGGCATCTTTGCGCAAGGCGGCCGTGGTTCGCGGCGACGCGTCCACGTGGTTCCGGCTCGCGGACGTGATGGTGGCGCAGGGGCAAACGGAGACGGCGCGGCGCGTCTATCGTGATGCATTGCTCATCGATCCCTACGACGAATCCTTCGCCCTCGTGCGGGACGCGACGGTTCGGTCGCTTCCGGACCTCGCCGAGATCGAGATCGGGATCGAGGAAGAGCCCGTGGCCTGGGCCGCGCCGGTGGGCATGGTGTTAGGGGTGCTCCCGCGGGTCTCGGGGGTCGAGGAAGATCCCGTGTTTCGAGAGCTCGGGGGAGTGCCTGCCGAACGCTCTGCATTGAGGAAGGCGCGGAAGTTCGTGGAAGTGCTGTCGCGGCTCTCGAGACCAGAGATTCGAACGGACGGCGAGGCCGTCATTACGGCGCGGCGGAGCTTGAAGGCGTTGTGTCCGGCGCTGTTTCAGGTGTATTTGCGCGGGATGGGGTCCTGATGTTACGAAACCGCTCCGATCAGCTCGGCAAGAGTATTCTTTACGATGCCCTGCGCTCTCGCGGCGAGGCACAGACCGAGGCCGAAGTCCCTCCCGGGGACGCTCAGCGAATCGACGTGTGGTTCGTCCCCGACGCGACCCGGAAGTATACGGGAGCGAATTGGACGGGGATTCTCGCCGCGCTCGCCGACGCGCCCGCTTTCATAGAGCTCTGGAGCGGCGTGCTCGACGCGAAGGAATTCCATTCCTGCGTGCGCAAGCGGTACGCGTGGCACCATGCCCTCGAGGTGCGCGACAAACGCGAATGGATGATGCCTCCCCTCTGGGCCCTTTGCGCTGGACGCCCGGATGGAGTGCTCTCGGGTTTCGGGTTCGAGCCCGCCCCCGAGGGCCCGTCTGGACACTACCGTACGGCTGCACCCTCCTGGCAGGTTCGTCTGGTCGTGCTGCAGGAGCTGCCGCGGGAGCGGGAAACGATTTTGCTGCGACTGCTCGGCCGGCACGCCGTCCGGAGGCAGGCGATGGACGACCTGAAGGCGTTGCCCCCCGACGCCTTCGAACGTGGGGTGGCGGATCCGTGGTTGATCAGGCTAGGATACGAGCTGAAGGCAGCGGATCCTGGCACCCTTTCCCCTGTGGATCAGGAGTTCGTGATGGACGTACGCGAGTGGCTCAAGGAATATAAGCGGGAGATCGCAGAGGAGGGGCGCCTGGAAGGGCGCCTGGAGGGGCGCCTGGAGGGGCGCCTGGAAGGGAACCTGGAGCCCTTGATCCACCAGTTCGAGCGGCGGCTGCGTCGTACCCTGACGGACGGCGAGCGTGCCATTCTGGCCGAGCGGGTGCGCGAACAGGGCGCCGACCGGGTCGGCGACGTCGTCCTCGATCTGTCCTCCGAGGACCTCGCCAGCTGGCTCGCCTCGAAAAACGGATCCTGAGTTCGCCTCAACGCTGGATTCGTTACCCCAGCACGTCCGCCATCGAATACCGCCCCGCCGGCTTCCCGAACAGGTACCGCGCCGCCCGGAGCGCGCCTCGCGCAAAGAGATCCCGGCTCGTCGCCCGATGCGTCAATTCGAGCCGCTCGCCGAGGCCGAGGACATGGACCGTGTGATCCCCGATCACGTCCCCGCCTCGCACCGCGAAGACACCGATCTCGTCCTCCACGCGCGGGCCGACGTTTCCCTCGCGCCCCGTCACCGTTCTCAATCCTTTTCGTGCGTCGCGCACCGCGTCCGCCAGACGTGTCGCCGTCCCGCTCGGCGAATCCACCTTCGCCTTGTGGTGCGTCTCGACAATCTCCACGTCGAACCCAGGCCCCAGCCTGCGCACCGCTTCGGCCACGATCTCGGCGAGCACTTGCACGCCGAGGCTCGTGTTCGGCGCCCAGAGCACGGGGATCGCCGTGGCCACCTCGTCGAGCTTCTTTTCGGTGTCCACGTCGAGCCGCGTCGTACCACTCACGACCGCGACATGTTGCCTCCGCGCCGCCGTGAGCACCCGCGAAAGCACCTCGGGGCGCGAAAAATCAATCACCACGTCCGCCCCGAGCAACCCCGCCGCGACGTCGGCCCCGATCGCCACGCCGAGGGGGCCGGCGCCAGCCACCTCACCCACGTCACGCCCGAGGTGACGCGATTGCGGCGAGGCAATGGCCCCGACGATCGAGAGGCCCTCCTGCGCCGCGAGGCGGACGATGCTTTGTCCCATGCGCCCCGTGGCGCCCGCAATCGCGAGCTTCACGACGGGAAGCTCGCTTCGAGCTGAGCCATCGCGTCTTGAACCTTCCGGAGCGTCGCCTCGCTCGCCGGGAGGAGGGGCTGCCGTACCATCGGCGTCATGCGCCCCAGGGCAGCGAGCGCCGCTTTGGCAGGCGCGGGGTTTGGTTCGACGAACATCACGTTGTGCAGCTCGACGAGCGCGAAATGGCAGGCGCGGGCCCGCACGAAATCGTTCGCCAGGAGGGCGCGGGTCACTTCACTCACCTCACGCGGCCGCACGTTCGAGGTCACGCTGATGACCCCGCTCGCACCCACGGCGCCGAACGCGAGCGTGAGCGCGTCGTCGCCCGAGAGCACCGTGAGACGCTCGCCGAGCTTTCGCTTGAGCTCCTGGCAACGCAGCACGTTGCCCGTCGCGTCCTTCAGCGCGACCACGTTCGAGGCGCGCTCGCAGATCTGCGCCGTCGTCTCGGCCGAGAGATCCACCACGGAGCGGCCCGGGATGTTGTAGAGCACGATCGGGCAGGGGACCGCGCGCGCCACGGCGAGCACGTGCTCACGCATGCCGTCCTGCGAAGGCTTGTTGTAGTAGGGCATCACGACCATCACGCCGTCGGCGCCCGCAGCAAGGGCCGCCTTCGACGCGTCGATCGTCTTTTTCGTGGAGAACGATCCCGTCCCGGCGATGACGGGCACGCGGCCCTTCGCGACCTCGACGACGCGCTTGATGACGAGGACCTGCTCTTCGTCCGAGAGCGTGGGCGACTCGCCCGTGGTGCCGCAGGGGACGAGGCCCGAGACGCCGCCTTCGATCTGCGCTTCCACGAGCGCGTCGAGGGCCGCGAGATCGACGGCGTCACCGGCGGCGGTGAAAGGCGTGACGAGCGCGGTGAAGGTGCCTGTAAACGTGACGGGTTGCATCGGCGGCGACCTTGGATGCCTTCGCCGAGCCCGTCAAGTTTCCGCGGAGCCGTCGAGGCCGCGCGTCATTGACGAGGACGGACGGAGGAACGAGGAGAAAGAGCCGTTCGGCCGCGGGCCCGGGGGCTGGATCGAGCACGCGAGAGGCGTGGAGACGGGGAGACGTGAAGGTTTCGCCCCGGAGCGCGCGCGCCTCGTGACGCGTCCGTGACCTTGCCAAGCACGGCGCATGGACGCACGTTCGGACCATGCAGTCGTTCATCGACAAAGAGCTCATGGGATACGTCGAGCTCCAGGTGGGCTCGCTGAAGGTCGAGATCCCGATCCGCGCGGCTGGGGAGGCTTCTCCGGCAGAGCCGGCGGCAAAATTCCAGATGGAGGGGGACGCCTGCGCGATCATCGTCCGGGGGGACGCGACGTCGAAGCAGGTCGAACGCGCGATGCAGAGAGCCGCGCGGGAAGCCGTGCGCCACCTCTCGCGAAAGCTGCTCAACTAACGAGGGAGCGCGAGGTTTTTGAATACCATGCTAGGCTCGCGCACCGGATGAGCGAGCTGCCCGGCCTCCGGCGGACGGGCGCGGGAGAGCATGGCTTTGGGTCGAACAGCACGATGGGGTTTGGCGACGGCGCTCGGCGTCGCGATGCTCACGGGATACACGCGCGAGGCTTTGGCCGAAGGGCCCGTGGTCGGTACGGCCAAGGGGATCGTGGGCGGAGCATTGCTCGGCGGTGAGATCGTCGCGATCGGCATGGGGGCGTTCGGCGTGAGCAAGGGCTGGCCGTACCTCGTCTTTCCACCGCTCGCCGCGGTGGGCGGCGGGATCGCGGGCTACTTCATCGAGCAGGCCGCTCCGCCGGCGGAGGTGCCGCTCTACATGCTGGCCGGCGGCATGGCGCTCGTGATCCCGACGATCATCGTCACGCTGAACGCGACGATCTACAAAGCGCCGGAGAATTATCCGAGCGAGCCGGTGCAGAACAAGCCCGCGTCGGAGCCAGCCTTGCCGCGAACCGCTGCCAGGCCGGTGCATGTGCCGATGTCTTTCTTCGACGTGCACGAGGGTCGTCTCGCGCTGGGTGTGCCCGCGGTGGAGATCCGCCCGATGTACACACCCGAGGAGATGGCGAAGTTCGGGGTGGCGCAGGCGCGCGAGGTGAAAATCCCGGTCTTTCAGGCGAGTTTCTGATCGTTGCGCGGACGCTCGCGGGCGGGGACACTGAGCAGGCGGGCCCGCTCGGCGCGAGCCCGAAACCGCCATGTCCCGCATCTATCCGGTCGAAGCCTACTCATACGCGTCGCGGTTCAACCTCCGCGAGGTCGGGGGCTGGTTGCCGCCCGTTCAAGGTGTCCGCTCGACGAAGACCCAGCTCGTCGTGTCGCTCGACGGCGACAGGCTGGTCTACTTCTTCGACTTCGGAGCGATCGTGTTCGTCAACGTCGCCGACGAAGAGCGCGAGAGCATCGTCCGGACCTTCAACACGAAGCTCTTGCAGGAGCCACATCCGCCCCTTCGCGAGAACTTCCTCATCGAGGTGCGCCCCGGCGCGGCCATCGAGGTCGGCTTCGATCGTGTCGTCGTTCCCGACATCGCACCGACGACGGTCGACGTCATCGCCACCGTGGTCGCTCAGTCCGTGGCGATCGATTACTACGACGAAGACGTGCAGGCGATCCTCGATCGCGTCGGCGCGGTGGCAGGC
>JANMGF010000387.1:0-4923 GCA_031374535.1 Polyangium sp. (in: bacteria) | reverse complement strand
GGGGGCGGGGGTGGCGGGTGTCATCAAGTCCGTGCTCGTGCTCCAGCAAGCGACCATTCCGAGGAACAACCATTTCCGTACGCTCAACCCTCGCATTCAGCTCGACCGGACGCCCTTCGTCGTGCCCACCGAGACGCGGTCGTGGCGAGCGGCGCTGAAGCGGCGGGTCGCCGGCGTGAGCTCGTTTGGCATGAGCGGGACGAACGCCCATGTCATCGTGGAGGAGTGGCCGCAGAGCGCGGAGGAGGATCTCACGCCGGAGGCCTCGGCCTATTTGCTGCCGCTCTCCGCGAAGAGCGCCGAGGCTCTCCGGGCGCTCGCGGGCGCCTATCGTGATTACCTTTCGATGCCGCGGGGCGAAGCGCGGCTGCGCGACATCGCGTACACGGCGAGTCAGCGGCGCGGCCATTTCGAGCATCGTCTCTCGGTCGTCGGCAGCACCCGAGAGGAGATGTTCGGGATGCTGGACGCGTTCCTCCGCGGGGAGTCGCCCCCGGGGATCGTTGCGGGAAAGTCCACGCCGGCGCGGGCGAAGATCGTGTTCGTCTTCTCGGGGCAGGGCTCGCAATGGCTCGGCATGGGGCGCAAGCTCTACGAGGAGGAATCGGCATTTCGATCGGTGATCGACTCCTGCGACGCGCTCTTGACCCCGCGTCTCGGCTGGAGCCTGCTCGACGAGCTCGACACGACCGAGGCGATGTCGCGGCTCGGCGAGACACAGGTGGCGCAGCCTCTTCTTTTCGCCATTCAGGTCGCGCTCGTGGAGCTTCTCCGATCGTGGGGAGTCGCGCCGGACGCGGTGATTGGCCATAGCGTCGGCGAGATCGCCGCCGCCTATATCGCGGGGATTCTATCCCTCGACGAGGCCGTTCGTCTGGTCGCCATCCGCGGACGCATCATGCAAAAGGCGACCGGGCTGGGGAAAATGGTGTCGGTCACGCTCGGAGAGGACGCGGCGCGCAAAGCGATCGCCGGCTACGAGGATCGCGTCTCGATTGGCGCGGTGAACGATCCGGGCTCCGTCGTGATTGCTGGGCAGGCCGCGGCCGTGGACGAGGTCGTGGCGAAGCTCGAGCGGGAGGGCGTCACCTGCCGCGCGTTGCGGGTCAATTACGCGTTCCATAGCCCGCAGATGGAGCCGTTCGCGAAGGAGCTCGTCGAGCGGCTCGTGCGCGTCGACGCGCGACGGGCGACCCTGGCGATGTACAGCACCGTGCTCTCGGAGTGCGTCGAAGGAAAAGAGCTCGACGTACGTTACTGGGGCCGGAACGTGCGGGAGACCGTCGATCTCGCCGGCGCCGTGAACGCAGCGATTCACGACGGGTATCAGCTCTTCCTCGAGATCGGGCCGCATCCGGTGCTCACGGCCAATGTCGCGCAATGTCTCGCGGCGAAAGAGGCGGATGGTCTCGTCGCTTATTCGATGCGGCGAAACCAGGACGAGCGACGTTCGGTGCTCGAGGCCACGGGCGCGCTGTACACGCGGGGTTGCTTGCCCGAGTGGGCGCGGATCACGCCGCAGGGCGGCCGTTGCGTCCCGCTGCCGACGTATCCGTGGCAGCCAAAACGGTACTGGATCGAGGGCGCGTCGCTTGCACGGTCCGAGGTGGCGGCGGCGCATGATCCGCTCGACGAGCTCGTTTACGAAGTGAAATGGGTACGCAAGGAGCGCGTGGCGGCCCGGAGCGGGGCCAAGGCAGCCGACGGCGGCGCGTGGCTCCTCTTCGCGGATCGCGGCGGCGTGGGCGAGGCCCTTTCGGCGCTTCTGCGGGAGCGCGGCGAGGAGTGTTTCCTCGTTTCGGCGGGCGCGAGGTACGAGCGACTGGACGATGGTCGATATCGGATCGACCCGTCGAAGCGGGACGACCCGCGGCGTGTATTCGAGGACGCATTTGGCGCGAAGAAGCGCTGTCGAGGCGTCGTGCACCTCTTCAGCCTGGATGCGGCTCCCTGGGAGCACACGACGGAGGAGACGCTGGACCGGGACCTCGCGTACGGGGCCTTGTCGATGCTCTACGTTCTCCAAGCAGTCCTGCGTCAGGGCTGGCGGGACAAACCGCAGTTCCACCTGATCACGCGCGGCGCGCAGGCCGCGGGAGCTTCGGGGGCGCGGGTATCGCCCGTGCAAGCGCCGTCCTGGGGGCTCGCGCGTTCGCTCGTCCTCGAGCACCCCGAGCTGGAATGTGTCCGGATCGATATCGATCCGGATGGATCCACCGAGGGTACGCGCACGTTGCTCGCAGAGCTCGACGCGACGGACGGTGAGGATCAAGTGGCGCTCCGCGGGGAGCACCGTTATGTGGCCCGCCTTGGTCATGGCAAATTCGACGCGGCGCCCAAGGGGACGGTCGGGTTTCGTCACGACGCGAGTTACCTCGTCACGGGCGGGCTCGGTGAGCTCGGTTTGTCGGCGGCGCGGTGGATGGTCGAGCAAGGCGCGCAGAACATCGCGCTCGTGGGGCGGCGCGCGCCCACCGAGCAGGCGCTCCAGCAAGTTCGTGCGATGGAGGAGGCCGGGGCGCGCGTGCTCGTGCTTCAAGCCGATGTGTCGCGGCTCGCGGATGTCACGGCAATCATCGCGGCCATCGAGCTGCAAATGCCTCGCTTGCGTGGGGTGATCCATGCTGCGGGCGTTCAAGGCGAGCGAGCCGCCATGACGGAGCTCGCGGAGGAGCCATTCCGGAGCGTGACCGCGCCGAAGATATTGGGTTCATGGGCGCTTTCAAAGGCGCTGGGCGACCGAGCGCTGGATTTCTTCGTCCTGTATTCGTCTGCGTCCGCCGTGCTGGGGCTCTCGGGACAGGGGAGTTACGCGGCCGGCAACTGTTTCCTGGATGCCCTGGCGCAGCGGCTCGGCGGCACGAGCCTCGGGGCGATGAGTATTCAATGGGGCGCGTTCGCGGGCGCGGGCATGGCAGGGCGGCATGGTGGGTTCGGGCGTGGCTCGTCGGCCGGCATGGAAACCCTCACCCTCGCGCAGGGGAACGAAGCGCTCTCGCGGCTGCTCGCCCGGCCGAGGGCCGAGGTCGGGGTCATGCGTTTCGTCGCACGACACATGCTGGAGACCTTCCCACAGCTCGCGCAGGGAGCATTCCTGGCGGAGCTCGTCGAGGAGCGCAGGTCCGTGGACCGAGGGCCGTTGCAGCACGCCATTCAGTTCCGGAGCACCCTCGAGCTCGCGGCGCCCGCCGAGCGGCACGCACTGCTCGAAATACATCTGCGCGACCAGCTCGCCCAGGTTCTTCGCGCGGAGCAGCCCATCGATCCGCTCGTACCTTTCCGCACGCTCGGCGTGGATTCGCTGATGAGCCTCGAGCTTCGTAATCGACTGGAGACGAGCCTCGGATTGAAGTTACCGGTGACGTTGCTCTTCACGTATTCGAATCTTGCCCAGCTGGCCCGCAGCATCACCGCCGACCTCGGGCTCGCGGGGGTCGAGGAGCCGCCGGCGCGAGGAGAGCCCGCTCCGCCTTTGCCGGCGCACGACCTGACCCACGTGGAGGGGGATGCGCTTTTCGCGGTCCTCGCGGAGGAGCTCGAGCTTGCGCGGAAGGGCGGGGGCGCACGTTGAGTTTCTCCGAGAACGAGTATGTCGCGCGGCTTCGGGAGGCCCTGACGGCGCTGAGAGCCGTACGAACCGAGCGCGACGAGCTCCTTCGCGAAAAGACCGAGTCCATTGCCATCGTGGGAATGGCCTGCCGATTTCCCGGCGGAGGGACCGATCCCGAAACGTATTTTCGTGCGTTGCTCGACGGTACGGATGCGGTCTGTGAGGCCGTGCCGGGGCGGCTGCCGGCCGAGGTCATCCCGGAGGACAAGCCTGCGGCGCGTTATGCAGCGCTGCTCGACGGGCTCGATCGTTTTGATGCTGCCTTTTTTGGCATTTCACCGCGGGAAGCCGAGGCGCTCGACCCCCAGCAGCGTTTGCTCCTCGAGGTCACGTGGGAGGCGCTCGAAGACGCAGGGCAACGGCCCGACCTCCTCGTAGGTAGCCGGACCGGGGTCTTCGTGGGCATCACGGCGCTCGATTACCAGCGCCTGTTGCAGAGCGGGACGGAGCACCTCGATCTGTATGGGTTGACGGGCACCATGCTCGCCGTGGTGGCGGGGCGGATCTCCTTCGCGCTCGGGTTGCAGGGGCCGGCGGTCGCGCTCGATACCGCATGCTCGTCGTCTCTCGTCGCCATTCACCTGGCGTGCCAGAGCCTCCGCAATGGCGAGTGTGATCTCGCCGTCGCGGGAGGGGCCAATGTGCTCCTGGCCTGGCAGACGATGGTGACCCTCGCCAACATGCAGGCCTTGTCGCCCGACGGACGTTGCAAGACGTTCGACGCGCGTGCAAATGGGTACGTGCGCGGCGAGGGATGCGGGATGCTCGCGTTGAAGCGATTGTCCGACGCTCGTCGCGACGGCGATACGATCCTCGCGTTGATCCGGGGATCTGCGGTGAACCAGGACGGCCGTTCGACTGGGTTGACGACGCCGAACGTCCTGGCGCAAGAGGCCTTGTTACGCCAGGCCCAAACGAATGCGAGGCTCACGGCCGACGAGATCGGGTATGTCGAGACACACGGTACGGGGACTCCGCTGGGGGATCCGATCGAGTTCGACGCGTTGCGGAGGGTCCTCGGCAAGGCGCGCACGGACGGATCGAAGTGCGTGCTGGGTGCGGTCAAGACGAACATCGGCCATATCGAATCCGCGGCCGGCGTTGCTGGGATCATCAAGGCGGTGCAGGCGCTGCGTCACGGCGTCATCCCGAGAAATCTCCATTTTCGTGCGTTGAACCCGCGAATCTCGCTGGAGGACACGCCGTTCGTGATTCCGGCGGAGGACGTGCCATGGCCGCAGGGCGAAAAGCCTCGCCGCGCGGGCGTGAGCGCGTTCGGGCTCAGTGGGACGAATGCGCACGTGATCGTGGAG
>JANMGF010000383.1:0-8135 GCA_031374535.1 Polyangium sp. (in: bacteria) | reverse complement strand
GTCGTGCCGAAGGGCGCGCGTGTCGTGTTCGATGGTGAAGGCAAGGCCGTGACGGCCGCGCGCGCGGTCGCGCGTGGACAAGCAGAAGCCTCGCGCATGTTCCGGGACGCGGCGGAGATCCCGCTCGGGTCCGGCAGGACGATCGCCGTGCGTCTCGGGCCGATCACGATCGAGATCACCGGCAGCAAGGGAGCTTTACGCACGCCACGCGCGCCCGTGATCGAGCGGCGCTTCGGGCTCTCGCAGCTCGCTTCCATCGTGGTGCACGCGATCGTCCTGTTTGCCGTCGCCGCGCTCGCGCCGTCCTACGACGCGCACGAGGACGGCATCTCGCAGGACGACATGTTCTTCATCCAGAAGATGCTCGACCATGCCGCCGACAGGGAGCTGGAATGGTCCAGGCGTGAAGGCGAAGAGAGCGTGATCGAGGGCCTCGAGCGCAGGGCGCGGCGACGGCAGCGGCGCAATCGGTCGGAGAGGGCGCTCGACGAAGCGTGGATGAAGTCGCTCTCGGCGGCGAGCGAGCGATGGCAAGCGGAAGAGGTGGCGCGGGCGAAGGCCTTCGAGCCGACGAGCGGGAACGCCGGCGATACCAGCGTGATCGGGCTGTTTTACGATCGGCCCCCGCCGCCTTCGCCGACGACGTTGCCCGCCGGGGAGGGGCGTCTGCACAGCGGGCCTTCACGAGGACCGGCGTTGCGGATGGGCACCACGACCGTGATGGGACGCCTGCCGCCCGAGGTGATCCAGAGGATCGTGCGGCAGAATTTCGGTCGGTTCCGGCTCTGTTACGAGAACGGGCTGCGCAACAACCCGAACCTCCAGGGGCGCGTCTCCGTGAAGTTCTTGATCGGGCGCGACGGCGCGGTGTCGAACGTCAGCAACGCCGGGTCGGACATGCCCGACGGCGGCGTCGTCTCGTGCATCATGCGCGGGTTTTATGGCCTGAGCTTCCCGCAACCCGAGGGCGGGATCGTCTCGGTGGTCTACCCGGTCATGTTCTCGCCGGGCGGATGAGCCTACGCCCGAACCTTTGCTAGGCTCGCGGCCGTGCGGCTCTTGCTCATCCACACGGGGGGGACGCTCATGATGCGCGGCGGCGATCCGACGCCGCTCGAGCCCGATGTGTACACGCGGGATCTCGTCGCCGAGCTGCCCGTCCTCCGCAAGCTCGCCGAGTTCGAGACGAAGATCCTCTACAACCTCGACTCGGCCGACTTCCAGCCGCACCACTGGATCGAGCTCGCCGCGACCTTACACAGCTCGCTCGATCGGTACGACGGCTTCGTGATCGTGCACGGCACGGACACGATGGCCTACACGGCGAGCGCGCTCGCGTTCCTCCTGCCAGGGCTCGATCGACCCGTGATCCTGACGGGCGCGCAGAAGCCGCTCGCCGACGTTCGCACCGACGCACGCACGAACCTCGTGGATGCTTGCCATCTGGCGACGACACGGATCCCCGAGGTGGGCATCGCGTTTCATGCGGAGCTCTTGCGTGGCTGCCGCGCGACGAAGCTCGATGCGTGGGGGATGAAGGCGTTTGGCTCGCCCGCGTGCCCGCCGCTCGCGGAGCTTGGCCTCGGCGTGAACCTCGCGACGCACGTGCTTTCGCCGCGGCCGAAGGCGCCGTTCGATGGGAGGGTCGAGCCCCACGTGCTCGCAGTGCGCACGTTCCCAGGGCTCGATCCACGGCTGCTTCATGGCGCGCTCGCGGCGGGCGTACGGGGCATGGTGATCGAGGCGTTCGGCGCGGGGAACGTGCCGCGTCTGGAGAACTCGCTCGTGCCCGTGATCGAGGCGGCGCACCTGGCAGACGTGCCCGTGGTGATCGTCAGCCAGTCGACGCGCGGGGCCGTGGATTTGACGCGGTATCACGGCGGAGCCGCAGCGGCGCAGGCCGGGGCGATCGGCGCCGGGGACATGACGTCGGAAGCCGCGTTGACGAAGCTCATGATCGTGCTCGGGCGCGCGGAAGGCGCCGAGGAAGGCCGCGTCGGCGCGGCGCGCGCGGCGTTTGCCTCGTCGTGGGCTGGCGAGATCAGCCTGTGAGCGGAGGGTCGAGCGAGCCTTCGCCGGGGCGTGGACGGGCCGCGTTGTTCGTGACGCTCGCGAGCTTGGCCTTCGCGGTGAGCGCGCCCATGGCCGTCGTGGCGAAGCCGGCGCACCCGCTTTTCCTCGCGTTTGGTCGGGTGTTGATCGCCGCGGTCGTGCTCTTCGCGCTCGATCCCGCGGGCGTCGTGCGGCACGCGCAGGGGCTTTCTCCCGCGGTGCGGAGGCGCATCTTCGCGTGCGGGGCGTTGCTCGGCGCGCACTTCGCGTTGTTTCAGGTCGGTCTCTTCGCGACGTCGTTGCCCGCGGCCGTCTCGCTCGTCTCGCTCGAACCCCTCAGCGTGGTCGTCTGCGCGTTCCTCGTGCACGGCGTACGCCCGACGCGGCGCGAGCAGATCGGCGTTCTCCTCGCGACCGCGGGGGCCGTGATCATCGGTCAAGCTGCGGGCACGGGGAGCCACAGGCTCGCGGGGGATCTCTTCGTGGTCGGCGCGGTCGCGTTGTACGGGCTGTACGTGGCGGCCGCGCGCGCGATCAAGGACGCGTTGCCGGCGCGCCACGCGGGGTCGCTCATCTACGCGGTCGCGGCGATCGTCACGTTCGTCGCCTTGCCGCCGCTCGGCGCGCTCGAGGGCGTGGCGAGCTTGCCCGCGACGTCGTTCGTGGCGCTCGGGGTGATCGCCATCGTTCCCACGATCCTCGGACACACCTCGGTGCAGGCCGCGGCGCGCACGCTCCCGCCGGCGATCGTCGCGCTCGTGTCGCCGGGCGAGACGCTTGGCGGGCTCGTCATCGGCGCGTTCTTCTTGCGTGCTCGGCCGACAGGCCTCGAGCTCGCGGGCGCGTCCGTCATCCTCGCCGGTGTGCTCGTCGCGATCCTGGGACCCACGAAGGCCAGGACGGACGCGCCGGCCGCTGTGCAAGACCGGGGCGCACGCGCGACGCCCACGGCGTGATCGAGCGCTATTTCATGCTGGATCCAGCACGTCCGCGCGCTTGACAGAGGCCGCTCCGAGAGGACGCTCGCTGCGATGTACGCGAGCCTCTTCCAGTCCGTGCTGTTTCCGCTGTACGAGACACACCTTCGAAGGCGCGACACGCTCCGGGCGCTCTCCGAGCTCGAGCAGTCGCAGTGGCGCACGCCCGACCAGATCGCCGAGGGCTCGTTCCGACGGCTCCTCGAAGCGCTGCACCACGCCGAACAGAACGTGCCGTTCTACCGGCGTCGCTTCGCCGAGTACGGCGTACGCGTGAGCCAGGTGAAGGCGCCCGAGGACCTCGCGGCCTTCCCGATCGTGACGAAGGAGGACGTGCGCGCGAACGAGCGCGCGTTCGTCGCTGAGACCCACCAGGGGAAGCTGCATCTGAGCGCGACCGGTGGCTCCACGGGGCAGCCCGTGCGTCTCGCCTACGATCATCCGACCTACGAGCGACGTGTCGCCGCCGCGATGCGCGCCGACGGCTGGGCCGGGGCCGCGATGGGCGAGAAAGAGCTCCATGTCTGGGGCCGCCCGCCCGGGGAGAAGAAAGGGTTCGCGACGGCGAAGCGCTCGCTGCACGAGGCCGTGTGGCGGCGCATGTACGTCTCGACGTTCCATCTGCGCGCCGATCGGCTCGGCGAGACGGTCCGCGAGATCGCCGCGTACGAGCCGCGTGTCGTGGTCGGCTACACGACGCCGCTTTTCCTGATCGCGCGCGCCGCGCTCGAATACGGGATCTCGATCCCGCCGCCCCGGGGGATCATCACCTCGGCCGAGCGGCTCTTCGACCACCAGCGCGAGGTCATCGAACGCGCGTTCGGGGCGCCGGTCTTCGATCGGTACGGATGCCGCGAGGTGATGCTGATCGGCGCCGAGTGCGAGCGTCACGAAGGACTGCATCAGCACGCCGAGGGCGTCTTCGTCGAGCTCTACAGCGGAGGCCGCCCCGTCCCCGTGGGCCTGCCGGGCGAGGTGATCCTCACCGACCTCCACAACCGCGCCATGCCCCTGATCCGTTACCGCAACGAGGACGTGGCGATCGCCAAGGCCGGCGCGTGCTCCTGCGGTCGAGGGTTGCCGCGGCTCGCCTCGGTCGAGGGGCGCGTGCTCGACCTCATCGTGGGCGAGGACAGCCGCATCGTCGCCGGCGAGATGTTCCCGTTCCTGTTCAAGGACCTGCCCGTCGAGCGTTACCAGGTCCACCAGCGCGCCGATCGCACGGTGACCCTTCGTATCGTCCCCGGGCCGAGCTACGGGCCCGACGTGACCAAGCTCGTCGATGAGCGGCTGCGGCTCGTGCTCGGCCCGAACGCGCCGCTGACCGTGGAAGTCGTGCGCGATATCCCGCTCACCGCGGCGGGCAAACATCGGGTCGCGATCTCGGACGTGCCCATCGACCTCGGCGCCGTGACGATCACGAAGCGGGACGAAACACGCGCAGCGCCGCAGGGGGTCGTGCCGAAACCTCGCGCGCGTGTCGCCCACGTCGTGCTCGGCTTGCGCGCGGGCGGGCTCGAGCGGGTGGTGCTCGACCTCGTGCAGGGCATGGACCGCGCGCGCTTCGATCCCATGGTGATCGCGCTCGACGAGCCGGGCGAGCTCGCGCCGCGCCTCGCGCCGATGGAGGTCCCGCTCCGGCTCCTCGAGCGTGGGCGTGGGCTCGATCCGAGGGTGATCGGTGAGCTTTCGGAGGTGCTCGGGCGCGAGGGGATCGATCTCGTGCACACGCACAACCCTCGCCCGCACGTGCACGGCGCGCTCGCCGCCCTCGCCGCGCGTCGCGTCACGGGCAAACGTCCGCGCGTGGTGCACACGAAACACGGGCGCAACTACCCGGACGACCTCGGGCGCGTGATCGCCAACCGGATGGCCTCGGCCCTCACGGATCGGATCGTGGCGGTGAGCGACGACGCGCGTCGCGTGGCGCTGGAGATCGAGCGGGGGAGCACGCGACGGCTCGTGACGATCCGCAACGGCGTGGATACACGCGTCTTTCAGCCCGGCGACGCCGTACGGGCCCGGCGTTTGCTCGACGTGCCGGAGGACGTGCTGCACGTGGGTTGCGTGGCGCGCCTCTCGCCCGAGAAGGACCATGCGACGTTGATCCAGGCCTTCGCGCGCGTGCGTACGGTCCATCCGGGAGCGCGTCTTTCGCTGGTGGGAGAGGGGCCGGAGCGGGGCGCGCTCGAAGCGCTCTGCAAGAAGTTTGGGCTCCAAGGAGCCGTGTTTTTCCTCGGACATCGCGACGACGTGCCCGCGCTTTTGCCGGGCTTCGACCTCTTCGCGCTCGCGTCGCGCACCGAGGGGACGAGCCTGACGCTCCTCGAAGCGGCGGCGGCGGGTCTGCCCATCGTGGCGACGCGGGTCGGTGGAAATCCCGAGGTCGTGGCGGATGGCGAGACCGGCCTCCTCGTCCCTGCAGGCGAGCCAGTCGCGCTCGCGGACGCGATCAGCGGGCTGTGGACGCGGCCCGATCGGGCTCGGATGGGCGCCAAGGGCCGCGCGCTCGTGGAAACGCGTTACGGCATCGGAAAAATGATCTCCGCGTACGAGACGCTCTACGCCGAGATCCTGCGACTCGCCTGAGCCTGCCTGGTCTTGCCGGCCTTCGCGCGTGTCCCCCCTGCCGTCGGGCGGGCGCGCGCGGCCGGCGACAGGGCATTCCGTGCTTGGCGAAATGCGCGCAACCAGGGTATCGGAAAGGGAAGATGTCCGACGGTCATCAGAAGCTCCCGCCCAAGAAGGAGGTCGCGCTCGCTTTGCTCGAGGGGCCCAGCATGTTCGTGCACCTCGACCCGCGCCGCTCGGGCGTGTCGGTGCCGAAGCGGTTTCTCGACAAGCCGCAGCTCGTCCTGCAGATCGGGCTCAACATGTTCATCCCGATCCCGGACCTGAAGGTCGACGACGAGGGCATCACGTGCACGCTCTCGTTCGATCGAGCCCCCTTCTGGGTCCGCATGCCCTGGAACGCGATCTACGCGCTCGTGGGCGAGGATGGTCGGGGAATGATGTGGCCGACCGACATCCCGAAGGAGGTGGTCGCGCAGATGCAGGCCCCTCCGCAGCAGCAGCAGCCGCAGAAGGACGCGGGCAAACCCGCGCAAAAGAGGCCGCGCGCGAAGCTCTCGGCGGTGGGAGACGCGCCGCCCGAGCCGGAGCAGAAGCCGGAGCCCGAGGACGTCATCCCGATCCGGCCCGTGACCGAAGACGAAGCGAGAAACGCGGTGATGGCCGAATCCGTGGCTTCCGAGGACGCGGAGGAGACCAAGATCGTCGATGAGCCGACGTTGCCTTCGGGTGCGCCGGAGCCTTCTCGCCAGCAGCCGAGCCCCGTGGGGGGTCGCAAGCCGCGCCGCGAGCTGCCGCCCTACCTGCGGGTGATCAAGTAGCTTCCCGCGTAGCTCCTGCTTGACCGTGGGGGCTTACCGCGCGAGCTTTCCACGGCCCATGCCCCCCACGACGCTTGGCGGCGCTGCCCGGACGGACCGAGCGGCCTCTCCAAACCCCCTCCTACGCCGCATCCTGGTCACGTTGGCCCTCCTCGGCGCCGTCGTGGGGCTCGAGCTCCAGTTCGACAGCATCGTGCCCGACGCCGCGTGGCAGCAGCTCGCGCTGTTCGCCATGGTCAACGTCGTCGTGGCCCTGTCGCTGAACGTCATCAACGGGATGGCGGGCCAGTTCTCGATCGGCCACGCCGGGTTCGTCGGGATCGGCGCGTACACGGCGGCGATCGTCGCGGGGCACATTCACAAGGCGCTCGGCACGGACGACGTGCTCTTCTCGAACTCGTTCATCGTCATGCCCGCGGCGCTCGTCGCGGCGGGCCTGGTGGCCGCGATCTTCGGGGTCGTCGTGGGCCTGCCGAGCTTGCGGCTCCGGGGCGACTACCTGGCGATCGTCACGCTCGGCTTCGCAGAGATCTTCCGCCTCGTCATCGCCACCGCGCAGACGGGCGGCGACGTGGAGGGGCCGGTCGCCGAGTTCCTCGCGTACCTCGGTGGTCAGAACGGCTACGCGGGCCCGGACAAGAACGGCGTGCCGCAGTACGCGGGTCCGTTCTGGATCTTCGGCGCGGCCGTGGTCGCGGTGATCCTCTCGTGGCGGCTCAAGTTCTCGGGCTGGGGACGCGCGCTGCGGGCGCTGCGCGAGGACGAGATCGCGTCGGCGAGCGTCGGCGTGGATCCGACGCGGTACAAGGTGACGTCGTTCGTGATCGCGGCGACGGGGGCCGGCATCGCAGGCGCGATGCTCGCGTCGATGCGCAACGGCAACCCCACCGTGCAGCCCGATCAGTTCACGTTCGCCTACTCCTTCGACGCGATCACCATGGTGATCCTCGGCGGCTCGGGCAGCGTGTCGGGCGCGATCGTGGGCGGCGTGTTCGTGACCTTCACCGTGAAGATGAGCGAGCAGCTCCAGCGCTTCGAGACGGTGCAGGCGCTCCAGGCGGCTTACCCCGCGCTCGATCTCAACGCGCTGCGCATGGTCATCTACGCGTCCGTCTTGATCGGCCTCATGATCCTGCGCCCCGAGGGCCTGTTCGGCGAGCGTGAGCTCGTGCGTCGCAAGCCCCAGAAGCCCATGGGCGAAAAGGCGGAGAAGTGAACGCGCTCGATCTCCAGGGCGTGACCAAGACCTTCGGCGGCCTGCGCGCCGTCGGGGGCGTGACCTTCAGCGTCCCCGAGCGCTCGATCTTCGGCCTCATCGGGCCGAACGGTGCCGGCAAGACGACGGTCTTCAACCTCGTGACGGGCGTCTACAAGCCCGATTCGGGCTCGATCCGCTTCAACGGTCAGGAGCTCTCGCTCATCAAGCCCGCGGAGATCGCGCGTCGCGGCGTCGCCCGCACGTTCCAGAACATCCGCCTCTTCGGCCAGCTCACGGTGCTCGAGAACGTGCTCGTGGCCTGCGAGAACCTGCGCCGCTCGGGGCTCTTCTCGGCGCTCCTGCGTTCGCCCGCGTTCTTCCGCGACGAGGCGGAGATGCAGCGGCGCGCGCTCGAGCTTTTGGCGATCTTCGAGCTCGACAAACTCGCCGACGAGACGTCGACCTCGCTCTCGTACGGCAACCAGCGCAGGCTGGAGATCGCCCGCGCGATGATGC
>JANMGF010000359.1:0-1812 GCA_031374535.1 Polyangium sp. (in: bacteria) | reverse complement strand
CGCGCAGTTTTTCAACCCTTGGTCCAGGGCCTGCCCTGGTCCGGGGTCGAGGGGGCGGACAGCCCCTCGCGGGGTCCGGGGCAGAGCCCCGGCGCGACGCCCTGGCAACACCCGCTCAAAACGCGAGCCGGAGCGCCTGTGCTGCGAGGCCGGCCATGGCGCCGCCCACCACGATCCACGTTGCGTTGAGCTTTGGCTGCATTGCCAGCGGCAAGGCTGCGCCGAGGATCACCCACGCCGGAACATCCACCAGTGCGCCCTGCCCGAGCGCGATCGTTGCTGCCAGGAGCAGGCCTAGCGAGGCTGCTGCGGCGCCGTTGAGCAGGCCGGAGAGACGCCACGAGGCGCGCATTTTTGACAGGATTGGCGCGCTTGCCCAGACGAAGAGGAAACTCGGGAGGAAAATGGCCAGTGTGGCCACGGCTGCGCCGGCGGGTCCTTCGATCAGGTATCCGATGAACGTCGCCGTCGAGAGCACTGGGCCTGGCGTGAACTGGCCGATCGCGACTGCGTCGAGCAGCTCTGCCTCGGTGAGCCATTGCCGATCGGTCACGAGCCCGGCGCGGAGCAGCGCGATCAGCACGTACCCGCTGCCATAAAGGATGCTGCCGACCTTCAGGAAAAACAGGCCGAGCGGCAGGAGCTTCGTGCCACCCACGGTCGCGACACCGGCCACGATCGGCAGCCCGAGCACGGCACCGGGCGACCCCGCGTTTTTCTTGCCGGATCCCGGCTCCGGGGGCGACTTCTTGCCGCGAGGCAAGATCGCCCCGATCGCCGCGCCTCCGAAAAGCACCACGACCTCGTTCCCCCCGAGCACACTCCCCGCGGCCGCGGCGAGGCTGAGCGCCAGGAAAAACCAATCCTTCTTTCGGGGCAGGACGAGCCGCGCCATCGCCGCGATCACGATCGACAACATCGCCGGCTTCAGCCCATAAAGCAGCCCCCCGAGCGCGGGCACCTCGCGCAGGCGCGCGTACGCGACCGCGAAACCTGCCGTGATCAAGGCCGCTGGCAGGATGAAGCAGGCCCCGGCCGCCACGAGCCCCGGCGTGCCGGCGCGGCGGTATCCGAGGTGGATGGCCATTTCGGTGGAGTTTGGCCCGGGGATCAGGTTCGTCGCGGCGAAGAGCTCCAGGAACTCCTCGCGCGTCACCCATTTCCGGAGGGTCACGACCTCGGCCTCCATCAGCGCGACGTGCGCGGCGGGGCCGCCGAACGAGGTCGCGCCGAGGCGCAAAAACAAAAGCGCCACCTCGCGCAGCCGGCCCGGATCGGCCGCGGCGGGTGGCGCCGGGGGAGGCTTTGCCTCTTCTTTCAGTTCACGACCCCGTGCACCAGCATCGCGTCGATCTCACGCTCGGCGACGAGCCAGTCCTCGACAGGGTCGGTCTTTCCGAGCCCAAACGTCTGGGCGCGGCGATAAGCGGCGAGCGCGATCAGCCGGCGGCGCTCTTCCTTCGAGATGGGCCTGCGCTCGGAGGCGGCGGGGGCCTTGATCTCCTCGTCGATCGCGGCGGCCTCCGGCGACGCGAGCGCGGCCACGATGACGGGCGGCGGGGCGAGCGGCTCGGCCACGGCGACGGCGACGGACGCCGCGCTGTTCTTGGGGGCCGACTTCTTTTGCGCGGCCTTCTTGCCTTTGGTCTTCATCGATCTCTCCTCCGCGGGTTTCGTCCGGGTGAACGGCCTCCTATCGCCCCCGGACGTGGGGAGGCAAGTTCGTGGCGGTGGAAAAAAGCAGCCGCGTCCCTTGTGGCCGCTCGACCCTCCCGTCGACAGCCAAGGGCATCGCCTCGCTGGGGCTTTGCC
>JANMGF010000357.1:0-1465 GCA_031374535.1 Polyangium sp. (in: bacteria) | reverse complement strand
GGTATTGTCGCCACAAACCTCGGCCTCGGGCACGCACATCGCGCCGCCCTGGCCGCCCATCCCGCCGCCGCCCTGGCCGCCCATCCCGCCGCCCTGGCCGCCCGTGCCGCCGGCGCCGCCTTGGGCCAAACCGCCGGTGGTGCTCGGGGGGTCGTCGCCGCAGCCGGCCACGGAGGTGAGCAGGGCGAGGGTGAGGGTCGTGAACGAAAGAGAAAGGGAACGCGAGCGGCGAAGCATGATGGAAGCCTCCGTGAAAAAGCGGAAGAGGGGTCGGCCGAGTTTCCGTCACATTACCGAATGCAAGGGGATCCACAATACCCCGGCTGCTTCTCGTCGGTTCGCGCTGGAAATATCGAGGAAAACGTGTCCGGGAGCGCTCCTTGACGCCCGCGGGGGGCTCTGGTTTGCTGAAGATCCTGGATGAACCGGCGTCGTCCCTGAATGGCGCCGAATTTTCGCGGAGCTTGCCCCATGCGCCACGCCTCCTTGCTTTCTTCATGGTTCGTCGTGATCGCGGGCTCAGCGCTCGCGCTCGGCTGCTCGGCCGCCAACACCGACGGGACGTTCCGCGGCGCGGGCGGCGGCGAGGGCGGGCAAGCGGGATCGGGCGGGCAAGGGGGCGAGGCGGGGCAAGGGGGCGAGGCGGGGCAAGGGGGCGGATCGGGGGGCGAGGGCGGCGAGGGCGGGTTCAACTTCCCAGGAGGCGATGGCGGCACGCCCGAGCCCCAGCTGCCCGGGGAGGTCTTCGGGCACAGCGCGGGGACGCTCTACAAGCTCGAGCCGTACACGAAGCAGGTGACGACCGTCGGGCCGTTCCAGGGCTGCTCGAGCATCATCGATCTGGCGATCGACAAGGACTCGAAGATCATCGCCACGAGCTTCAACGGGATTTACTGGGTCGACAAGGCGACGGCGAAGTGCACGCAGATCGCGGACGGGAATTACCCGAACTCGCTCTCGTTCGTGCCGGCGGGCACGCTGGACGCGAACGCGGAGGCGCTCGTGGGTTACCAGGGCTCGACGTACGTGCGGATCGACACGGTGACCGGGCAGGTGACGACGGTCGGGTCAATCGGCGGCGGGTATTTCTCGAGCGGGGACATCGTCTCCGTGAAGGGCGGCGGGACGTACCTCACGGTGACGGGCAACAACTGCAACGATTGCCTGATCGAGGTGAACCCGAAGACGGGCGCGCTGGTCAAGAACTGGGGACCGGTGGGGTACGCGCAGGTCTTCGGGATCGCCTTCTGGGCGGGCAGCGTCTACGGGTTCACGAACGACGGGCAGCTCTTCGAGATCACCTTCAACCAGGCCGGGGGGATCTCGACGATGGAGATCTCGATCCCGGGCGCGCCGTCGGACCTGTCGTTCTGGGGCGCGGGATCAACGACAATCGCGCCGCCGATGCCGCCGCCGAAGTAGAAGAACGGAGAGGGTGTTCCACAGGGACGCGCGGGGCTTTGCC
>JANMGF010000307.1:0-11781 GCA_031374535.1 Polyangium sp. (in: bacteria) | reverse complement strand
GCTCACCCGAGACCGGCGCCTCGCTGGTCCGTTCATGACGACGCTCCGGCTCGATCAGGCCGAGCTGGCGCTCCCTCGACTCGTCTCGCTCCTCCTCGATCGGCGGCAGCTCCATGCGCTCGAACTTCACGTCCTCGTCGCTGATGGCCATCTCCGCGACCTCCACGTCGTTCCGGACGAGGACGGTCTGGTACTTGATCACGCCGTCGAGAAGGCGAAGGTTGCGCTCGACCTCGGAGACCACGCGGCCCGTGCCGAGGTACTTGAGGTAGACGTAGACTCCGCGGCGGCTCTTGCGGATGTCGTAGGCGAGCCGGCGGCGGCCCCAGTTCTCGACCTTCGTCAAACGGCCCTGCTCACGGCCGATGACGTCGGACAGACGCGACCCGACGCGGTCCGCGGAGTCCGCGTCGATATCGGGTCGTAGGATGTAGATCGTTTCGTATTCTCTGGCGCGGTTCGGCGCCGTCACGAGTCGACTCATGCTTCTCCTCTTGGACAACGGCCCCGGAGACGTTGTGCCCCGGAGCGAGGACGGCGCGCCCGCGGGCCTTCCGTACAGGAAAAACCAGCGTGTGCGCCTCGCGAAGGTGCTCGAACGTCCGGGATCAAGACCCCGATCGTTCTTCGCCCGTCGAAGGGCTGGACGGGGGTTTGTCCTCCGTCGCCTTCGCGTTTGCGGGCTCGGGCAAACGCCCCTCGCTCCGCTCCTTCGCTTGCTTCTTGCCGGCTTTTGGCCGGCTGTTCCGAACGTTCATCGCGGCGTCGAGGCCGCGAGTCGCGACTTCTAGCACAGTTTCCGTCACGAGCTTCAAGATGTCAGGCAGGCGCGCGCGTTCTACCGCGTCGAATGGCGAGAGCACGTAGTCCGCGACGTCCCCACGAAAAGCCGCGCTAGGACGCCCGACGCCCACACGGACGCGAGCGAAATCGCCCGTACCGACGTGGGACATGATGGAGCGCAAGCCGTTGTGTCCGGCATGGCCCCCGCCAAACTTGAGCCGTACGTCGCCGAACGGAAGGTCGAGCTCGTCATGCACCACGACGAGCCGCGCAGGGGCGATCTTGAAGAACGCGAGCGCGGGCTGCACGCTGCGGCCCGACTCGTTCATGAACGTCATCGGCTCGAGCAAGACACACGGCTCGTCGCCGAGCGTCGCGCGGGTCCACATCCCCGAGAACTTCTCGCGGAACGTTTCGGCGCGGGCACGCTGGGCGATCTCCTCGACGGCCATGAAGCCGACGTTGTGCCGGTGCGAAGCGTATTCCTTGCCCGGGTGGCCCAGGCCGACGACGAGCAGCATGACGAGGATGTCGAGGCCCGAAGACGAGTTTGCCCCGCGGACCGCCGCGCCTCGCGAGGAGGCGCGCGCCGCGGGGCGGGATCGCCCGGGGCCCATACGAAATTACTTATTCTTGGCGTCCTTGGCCGGAGCGGCCTTCGCCGCCGGAGCCGCCTTCGCCGGAGCCGCGCCCTTGGCCGCAGGAGCCGCCGCCTTCGCGCCGGCCGCAGGAGCCGCCGCCTTCGCGCCAGCCGCAGGAGCCGCAGCAGCAGCGCCCGGAGCACCCGGCGTGGCAGCCACTTCCTCGGCCTTCTCGGGGATGGCCACGACGACGACCGTCTGATCCTCGGGCAGACGGGCCTTCACGCCCTCGGGGAGCGCGACCTGGCCGGCCTTGATCGTGTCGCCGAGGTCGAGCTCGCTGATGTCGATCTCGATCACGGCGGGGATCCGCTCCGGCAGGCTACGCACCGGCAGGTTGCGGAAGATCTGCTGCAGGATGCCGCCGCCGGCGATGCCCTTTGCCTTGCCGATGCAACGAACGGGCACATCGACGTCGACGGGCTGGTCGAGCTTTACCTGGAGGAAATCCGCGTGCATGAGGTCACGCGAGATCGGGTGGTAGCCGTAGTCGCGCACCATCACAGTGAGCTTCTCCGAACCCTCGACGGCCAGCTCGATCACGGAGTTTTTCCCGTGCGCCGACTTGAGCACCTCGAGGAGGGCCTTCGGAGAGACGGCCACCGGGAACGCTTCGAGATCCTTGCCGTAGCAGATCGCAGGGATGTTCCCCGTGCGGCGAAGCCTGTTGGACGGGCCCTTTCCGCTTTCCTGACGACGGGTGGCGCTGAGCTTGATGATATCCATCATGGGACGACTCTCCGGTTCCGATCCGAGACGCGGCGCTATAGCAGAGATCGAGAGGGTTGTGCGCCTCTTCCGTCCGATCCTCCGTGGCGAAGCCAAAAGCCTGGGAGAAAACGGGACGATTGTTGACGAGCGAGACGAGCGTGGAGCCTAGACGAACAGCGAGCTCACCGAGTCCGAGTGGTGGATCCGGCGGATGGCCTCCGCGAGCAGGCGCGCCACGCTGACGACCTTGAACTTCCCGCACGCCTTGGCTTCCTCGGAGAGCGGGATCGAGTTGGAGACGACGACCTCGACGAGCGGCGACTCCATGATCCTGGAGAGCGCCGGGCCCGAGAGCACAGGGTGCGTGGCACACGCCGCGACGCTGCGCGCGCCCGCCTTCATGAGGGCGTTCGCCGCGTTCACCAGCGTGCCGGCCGTGTCGATGATGTCGTCGAGGATGAGGCAACGTTTGCCCTCGACCTCGCCGATGATGTTCATCACCTCGCTCTCGTTGGCCCGCTCGCGGCGCTTGTCGATGATCGCGAGCGTGCCGTCGAGGCGCTTCGAGTAGGCCCGCGCGCGCTCCACGCCGCCCGCGTCGGGCGAGACGATCACGCAGTCGCGGCTGTAGTGCTCGCGAAGGTGCTGATCGAGGAACGCCGGCATCGCGTGGAGGTGATCGAAGGGGATGTTGAAGAACCCCTGGATCTGACCTGCATGCAGATCGAGCGCGACGATGCGGTGCACGCCGGCGGCGACGAGCAGGTCGGCCACGAGCTTCGCCGTGATGGGCGTGCGCGGCGCGGCCTTCCGATCCTGACGCGCGTAGCCGTAGTACGGGATCACGGCCGTGATGGAGCCGGCGGAGGCGCGCCGGAGCGCGTCGACCATGATGAGCAGCTCCATCACGCTGTCGTTCACGGGCGAACACGTCGGCTGCACGACGTACGTGTCCACGCCGCGCACGTTCTCCTGGATCACGCAGAACGTCTCCCCGTCGGAGAACCGCGAGACGCGGCACTTGCCGAGGGGGAACTCCAGGCACTGGCAAATATCCTGCGTGAGCGTGGGGTTGGAGTTCCCCGAAAAGATGCTCACTCTCTTGAACATTGGCCAGCCTCCCTGCCGAGGGTGTGTGCACGGCGCGGTCTGTCCGAGCGCGCTCGAACACCCGTACGCCGAAGGGTGTAACGGCGGCGCGGCTCTACCAGCCACCCCTCCCTCCGTCAAGGATCTTCTGGCCAAAGGGCCTGGAACCACTCGGCTTTGCGCTCGGCCACGGGTTTGATTAGGTAGCCCGATCGTGGATCGGTCTACCGGCTCGCAGCTCGACGAAACGAGCGGACGGATGAGCAGCCTCGTGGTCATCGGCAACTTCGATGGACTGCACCGCGGCCATCGCGCCGTCCTGGACGAGGCCGCGCGGATCGCGGGCGAGCGCGGGCTCCGGCCGATCGTGTTGACGTTCGATCCACATCCGGCCGAGGTCCTCGGTCGCAAGGCGCCACCCCTGCTCACGCCACTCGCGCGCAAGATCGCGCTGTGCGAGCGAGCCGCGCCGGGGCTCTCGGTCTCGGTGGCCCACTTCGATCGCGCCTTCGCCGCGCAGAGCCCACGCGCGTTCGCCGAGCGCGTCCTCGGCGACCTCGATGCGCGTGTCGTGATGGTCGGGCAGAACTTCCGCTTCGGCGCGCAGCGGGCGGGCGATTTCGCCGAGCTCGGGCGGCTCGGCGAGGAGCTCGGCTTCGAGACACGAACCCACGCGCTCGTCGGCGACACGCACGGAGCGTGGTCGAGCACGCGCGCAAGAGAGGCGATCGCTCGGGGTGATCTCGAGGTGGCGCGGGCGATCCTCGGGCGATGGCACGCGCTCTCGGGGACCGTGGTGGCCGGGGATCGGCGTGGGCGGACGATCGGCTTCCCCACGGCGAACATCGTCGATGCACCGGAGGCGCTGCCGCCGTTCGGCGTGTACGCGGTGCTGATCGATCGGCTGCCGGAAGAGGGCGAACGCGGCGCGACGAGGCTCGGCCGCGGCGTCGCGAACCTCGGCGTGAGGCCCACGGTGGATCCCTCGGCGGCGCGCCCGCGGCTCGAGGTGCATGTATTCGACGTGGACCAGGATCTCTACGGCGCGCGTCTACGTGTGCACCTCGTCCGTCATCTCCGACCCGAGCAACGTTTCGCGGGGCTCGACGCGCTGAAGGCACAGATCGCCCGCGACGCCGAGGACGCGCGCCGCGCGGTCTTGGACATCACGCCGGATCCCGAGGCGGGCGCGGCCTGGGCCTAGGGGAAGCGGCTCACTTCACGCAACGCACGAGCGCCTTCGCCGACGTGGTCTGGTGCTCCACGCGGCCCGTGGATCCGTCGAGGAACCAGGCTTCCGTGGGCGCGGAGACGACGGGCGTGGCCGACCAGAAGAGGCCTTCGCCGTCCGGAAAGGGCGGCGCGGCAGACGATGCATCTTCGCTCTCGCCGTACGCGAGGCTCGCGAGCTCCTTGATGCTCGGCAGCCGGAAGCCGGTCGAGAGCGACGCGCACGACGCGAGCGCGCCTTGCCACGTCGTCGCCTCCGGGGTGATCGATCGTTGCCACAGGAGGCCCGTGCGGGCGTCGAACAGGGTCTCGGCGTCGTCGCCCTCGCGCAAGCACGTGGCGCGCGCGGCCCCGACCACGCAGCGGGCGCGCGCAGTGAGGGAACGGTCGATCGAGGTGATGGATCCCTCGCCGAACCCGACGACCCACACCCCGTCCATCGCCGTCGTCGCAGTCCAGTAGAGATCCGTGGACGACGTCGGCGCAGAGAGCGTCGGTGCGTTCATCGCCGGGCTCTCACGGCCGTAGTCCACGAGCGAGACGAGCTCCGTGCGGGAAGGGAGCCTGGCACCTCCGCCGAGCTTCTCGCAACGCAGGCGCGCCTCCTCCCACGGGATCGGCAGCGCCGCCGTGTCGCTCTCCCACACGAGATCCGTGATCTCGTCGTGCACGCCGCCGGCGCTCGTCTCCCCGAGCGCGGTCTTCTTGTAAGTCGGCAACGCGCCGACCACGTGGCCGTCCTGCCCCGCGGCGAGGGTCATGTTCATGCAGGGGATCGCGGCGTCTCCGTCGGTGCAGAACCGCGTCGCCGAGTCGGGCCAACCCGTGCCCGTGGCCGCCTCGCACGCGCCGGGCACGGCAGGCGGCGGCGCGAGCGAGCGATCCTCGATCCCCGCCACGATCCCGCATCCGAGCGGGCCCGCGAGGAGCGCCCACCACGCGATCCCAATGACGAGCGTGCGGCAGTCCATGTTCTTTGTGCTCAAAAGGTCCCTCCCACGAAGAGCGTCGCGCCGGCCCCCGCGGACGGCACGATCGCCACCGATGCGCGCGGCTCCGAAGGGCTCTTCGAGCGCGAAACCCAGTAGAGTGTCGCCGAGGTCGCGAGGCAGAGCGCGCCCACGCCGAGCGCCACGTCGGCGGTCGTCGCGGCCCGTCTCGCCTCCTCGCTCGTGACGAGCGCCGCCGCGTCAGGACAGAGCCCGCCCTGGCAACGCTCGCGGGCTTGCCGTTCCTTCACGACCGCGCGGATCCCGAAGAACGTGCCCGCGCCGAGCGCCGCCACCGAGAGCCCCGCCGTGACATGCGCCGCGATCCGCACGCCGCTGGGCCCCGGGGATGCAGCAAGTGCAGGCACCACCACGGTCACCCTCGCGCCGGGCGTGACCCGCACCGTCGTCTGGAAGGGCTCCTTGCCCTCGGCCGTCACGAGGACCATGTGCTCGCCGGGATCCACCGCAGCGGCCTCGCCGATGGACGCCTCCGTGAGAGAAGTCCCGTCTCGCTGCACCACGATCCCCTCGGCGCGCGCGCCGGGGGCGAACACCACCACGAGCCGTGCGAGCTTGCCCTCGAGCGCGTCGAGCCGCGCATGGGCTATCTCCGCGCGATCGGGCCGCGCATCCGCCCGCGCCCACGCGAGGGCCTCGCCGAGCTCGCGGTAGGCCGTCGCCGTCTTCCCTTCCGCCTCGTGGCAAAAGGCGAGGTTCAAGATCGTCCCCCCGCCCGGATCGAGCCGCTGGCTCTCCGCGAGCTTCGGGCAAGCCTCGAAATAACGCTTCTTGGCCATGAGCTTTCGGCCGTCCCGGAAGAGCACCTCCGCCTCTTCCGTCGCGCTATCGGACGCGAATGCGGTCCCTTCGCCGACGAGGACGAGAGGGACGAGCGCGCGGAGGAAGGGCAAGAGCGTTCCAAGAAAAACCGATTTCTTATTTGCGGCTACCAAGCGGGTCAAGGAAGCGTCCTCCTTTGTTTGGCCCCGATGGGACCCCAGAGGTTTGATAAGGCGAAGCCGTCGAACCGGTGCGATCCGTGGTTTTTGACCCCTTCGCGGGGACGGCGTGCGCGGCGGTCTTGGCGGCGTCCGGCGCCTCGTGGACGGGGTCGGGCGCGACGATCACCTCGGATTCGGTCGTCTTCTTTGGCAGGGGCGCGCCGGCTGCCTGGGTTTGCGCGGGCACGCTCTCCTCGGGGGCGTTTGTTTGGGCCACGACGAGCGCCCCCGCCACGAGCAACGTGATGCCGAGCAGGCCGAGCCCCACGCGGAGGTTCGACGAGCGCCTCGCGCCGCCGAAGAGGGCCGTGAGAAGTGGGCTGCGTGGATCGCCGACGGTATCGTTTTCGCGGACCCCGAGGACGGCGCGGAAGGCGGGCAACTTGTCCGAGGTCACGCCGAGCACGCCGATGACGCGCCGCACGCTCGTTTCGCTGCGCTCGGGGGCAAAGGGACGAAGCGCCGCGGCGAGCTCCGCCACGTCGGGTGTACGTCGCTCGGGGTCTTTTTGCAGGCAATCGAGGATGGCTTTCTCGAGCCCCTCGGGTATGTCAGGACGAACGTCCCGGATCCGCGCGGGCGGGTCCGCGGCGATCCGGAAATACAGCGAGGAGATGGTCTTCGCCTCGAAGGGGCTCTGGCCGCTCAAGAGCTCGTGCAGGACGATGCCGAGGGACCAGATATCGGTGCGCGGGTCGACGTTCGCAGGATCCCGCAGCCGCTCGGGCGACGTGTACCGGGGCGAACCCACGACGAAGCCATGGCCCGTCAGCGTCACGACGTCCTCCGGCGCCGCCGCGCCGCCGGGCCGGAGATGTTTTGCGATGCCGAAATCGAGCACTTTGATGAGCGGCGAGCCATCGGCGCGGGTCGTGAGAAAGAGGTTCGACGGCTTGATATCGCGGTGGACGATGCCGAGGGAATGCGCCTCGGCGAGCGCCTCGCAGGCCTGGAGAACGTAATCGACCGCGTCCTCGACGGGCAGCGGGCCGCGGCGGCCGAGGACGCCCCGGAGGTCGGTCCCGGTCAGATATTCCATCACGACGAACGGCGAGCCGCCTGGCAGGGTGCCCATGTCGAGCACGCGCGCCACGTGTTCGCTGCGGATCGCGCTCGCGGCGCGCGCCTCGCGGAGGAGCCGCGCCACCGGCACCTCGCTCTCGGCCACCTTGGGGTGGAGGAACTTCAACGCGACGCGCTGCCGGAGGCTCGCGTGCTCCGCCTCCATCACGACGCCCATACCGCCCGCGCCGAGCATGCGCAAAACACGGTATTTGTCCGCGACCACGTCCCCCGGGCGAGGCACCGAGGCCCCGCCGAGATCGACGTCGATCTCACATTCCGCGTTCTTCATACCCCCCATGATCCCCGCGTTTTACGATAGCGCGCGAGGGCGGAAACACAATGGATCGCGGAAGAATCGCAGCATATCTTCAACGTCCGCCGTCCGGACCGTAAAGCGCGCCCGGGACGGGATGAGGGATTGGTTTGTCTTCCTTATAGAATCAAGAAATGCCCCGGACGGGGAAATCAGGACGCACGGCCCCGCGCCGCCGCCCGGCGTGGAGCGCTCGGGGTGCTTCCATTCGTCCACGCTGGTCTGCACGACAAAAATCCCCTCGGCCCTCGGCTTCTGCTAGAGCCCCCCCGTGACCGACCTCGTCGTCTTCCCTTCCGAACGCCCTCTGACAGGCAGCGTCCCGGTCCCGGGCGACAAGAGCATCGCGCACCGGGCCATCCTCTTCGCAGGCCTCGCCGAAGGGCAAAGCCGCATCGAGGGCGGCGCGCTCGGCGCGGACAACATGTCCACGCTCGCCGCGCTCCGCGCGATGGGCATCTCCGCCGAGGAGCAGAAGGAAACCCTGATCGTCGAGGGCAAGGGGCTCTACGGCCTCCGCCCGCCGAGCGGGCCCATCGACTGCGGCAACTCCGGCACCACGATGCGCCTGCTCTCCGGCGTGCTCGTCGCGCAACGCTTCGCGACCGTGCTGATCGGGGACGCGTCGCTCTCGCGGCGCCCGATGGAGCGCGTCGCCAGGCCCTTGCGGATGCGCGGCGGCCACATCGAAGGGAAACTCGATCCGAAACGCGTCGGGGAGATCACGGCGCCCCTCCAGATCGGTCCCTTGCCCGAGCCCACGGTGCTCGGGACCCTCGAGTACGAGATGCCCGTCGCGAGCGCGCAGGTGAAGAGCGCGATCCTGCTCTCGGGCCTGTATGCCGACGGCCCCACGTACGTGCGCGAGCCACTCGTGTCGCGAGATCACACCGAACGACTCCTCCTCGCGCTGGGCGTGCCGCTGCGCACGATCGGCGCGATCGTCGAGCTCGATGGCCCCGCGTTTTCGGGCAAGCTCCCGGCGTTCTCGATCACGGTCCCGGGGGATCCGTCGTCCGCGTCTTTCCTCGTCGTCGCCGCCCAGCTCGTCCCGGGGAGCCGCGTGAGCGTGCGGCGCGTGGGCTGGAACCCGACACGCACCGGGCTCTTCGAGGTCCTGCGCGACATGGGCGGCGCGCTCTCGTTCGAGCCGAAAGGCGAGGAGATGGGCGAGCCTGTCGGCGACGTACACGCAGGCGCGGCCGATCTCGGGCCGGGTCGGCTCGGCGGTGAGCTCGTGGCACGTACGATCGACGAGGTGCCGATCCTTTGTGCCCTGGCTGCGAGGGCAAACGGGACGACGTTGATCGAGGACGCGGCCGAGCTGCGCGTGAAAGAAAGCGATCGGATCGCGATGATGGCGCGCGTGCTCCGCGCGTTCGGCGTGACGTGCGAGGAGCGGCCGGACGGGCTCGCCATCGAGGGCAAGCCGGACGGCAAGCTCACGGCGGCGGACGTCGAGAGCGGCGGGGATCATCGCATCGCCATGGCGTCGTGCGTGCTCGGCCTCTGCGCCGACGGCCCCACGCGCGTGCGCGACGCCGACAACATCGCCACGAGCTTCCCGAGGTTCGTCGGCACGTTACGCGCGCTCGGGGCGCGGATCGACGTCGTGCCGGGTGGTGGAGGTACGGCATGAGAAGTGGGCGTGCCCGGGCGGTTCGCGTCGCGATCGACGGACCGGCGGGCGCAGGAAAAAGCACGGTGGCGCGGAGGCTCGCGGAGCGGCTCGGGTATCTGCTGCTCGATACGGGCGCGCTTTACCGCACGGTCGCGCTCGCGGCGGTGCGCACGCCGATCCGCTGGGACGACGCGCAGGCGCTCGGTGAGCTCGCCGAAGATCTCGTGGCGCGAAGGCGCATGGAGATCGAACGCGCGGAAGGCGCGACCGGCGGCGGCAGCGGCATGCGGGTCCTGCTCGACGGCGAGGACGTCTCCGCGGCGATCCGCGCGCCGGAGGTGAGCCTTGGCGCGAGCCGGGTCTCGGCCGTGCCCGCGGTGCGCGCGGCCCTGCTCGACATGCAACGTGGACAAGGCGCCGAGGGCGGCGTGGTGCTCGAAGGTCGCGACATCGGCACGGTCGTTTTCCCCGACGCCGAGGTGAAGTTCTTCTTGACCGCGGCGCCCGACGTACGCGCCCGCAGGCGGTACGAGGAGCTCGTCGCGCAGGGCAAGGACGCCACGTACGAGGCGACGTTCGCCGACGTGGAGCGACGCGACAAGGCCGACACCGAGCGCCCCGTGGCCCCATTGCGGCAGGCCGAGGACGCGATCGTCGTCGACTCGAGCCACCGAGACGTCGCCGAGCTCGTCGAGGAGATGGCGCTTGTCGTCGAAGTACGAGAGCGCGCGGGCTAGGGCGCGCGTCCCGAAGGCGGAGGCTCGCCGCGCGCTCGTGCTTGGCATAGGCGCGCTCGCCTTCACCGCGGCCTGTGGGCCCGAGGTGCCGGCCCCCAAGGCGCCGGTCAGGGGCAAACGCGAGATCCTCGATCCGGCCGAGTTTTTCCCGGCGGATCTGGATCTCGTGGTGCGTGTTGATCTCGGTCGCATGCGCGCGCAGCTCGGCCCCCTGGCGGACGTCCTCGCCGAGCGGGCCTTGGCGGAGAGCGCAGGCGAGGAGGCGCTCGTCTCGCTGGCGATCGCGCGCGCGAAGGTCGTGTGGATCGGGCTCCGTGCTGCGGACGCCGAGGCCGGCGATCGGGTGCTCGTCGTCGAGGGTGACGTCGAGGATCTACGGCCCGATCCGCGGACCTTCCGCCCCGTCGATCCTCCGATCTCGGACGAGATCCGGAGCTGGGAGCGAACAGGTCCCCTCCGGCGCGCCGCGACCGCGCGTATCCATGCGTTCGCGGGACGCGTGATCGCGTTCGTCACGCCGATCGAGGTGGACAGCGTCGATCGGATCCTCGCGAAGGGGCCCGACGCGCGCCGCCGCGATCCCTCGGCCGAGGGCCTCATCAGCGTCGATCTCCGCGCCCGCCGCCTGCCGCCCTCGCTCGAGCGTCGTTTCCCCTCCATCGCCTCGATCATCGGCGGCCTCGATCGCGCCCGCGCGACGGCGGCCATGGTCGGCGAGTCCTTGCGTGTCGACGCCGAGATCACGGCCGTCTCGGGGCCAGCCGCGAGCAAGGCCGAGGGGTTGCTCAGCGCGCTGCGCGAGGGCGGGCAAGGCAGCCGTTACGCCTCGCTCTTCGAGGACATGCGGATCGAGAAGCTCGATCGTTCCGTACGTGTGCGCTGGGATCTGTCGTCCGACGTCCTGCGCGCCCTGCTCGAGGGCAGCATCGGCGCGCACGAGAGGGGCGCGCAGGAGAAGGTGCAAGGCGAGCGCTGAACGCATACGCTCTCGCGCGATGGCCGACACGATCGTGGATCCGATCGAGCCCGTCCCGCCCACGCAGCGTGATCCCGAGGCTCTGAAGCCCCCGCTCGAAGCTCCGCCCGAGCCGCCGCCCGAGCCGCCGCCCGAGCCCCCGGCCGAGGCGCCGCGACCGAAATCACGTACCGCGCGTGTCGTGGCCGCGGTCCTCATCGCGCTCGTGGTGCTCGCCGGCCTCGCGGGTCTCGCATTGTGGAACTTCGTCCTGCGTTACCGGCCCACCGCGCGCGCGCACGTACCCGCGGCGACCCACATCGCGATCCGGCTCGAAGCTGCCGACATCGTGCTTTTTGGCCCCGTGCGTAAGCATCTCTTGCCGCTCGCGCTCGAGGGAGGGAACGGGCCCGAGGTCTCCGCGCCGTCCCGCCCCTCGCGCGCCTCGCGGATCCACGATCGCACGGGCGTGCGTTTGCCCGCGGACGTTCGCGAGGTGGTCGTCGCGTCGATGGATGGCAAGAGCTGGGTCGCGCTTTTTGGCGGTCGCATCGAGCCGGGCCGGTTCGTCGCGGGCCTCGCCGAGGTCGCGCGCGAGGAGGGCTGGGCCGGGTTTCGCCGGGAAGGCGAGCTCGTCGTGGGA